>CAYSES010000008.1:0-17259 GCA_964430085.1 Candidatus Woesearchaeota archaeon
CCTGTTAAAACTGCCATTACTACTGGAAAGATTATTGCTGCGTAGGTTACTGTTGTTTCGCTGTTAAAAATAGAAAGAAATTTAGCGAACCACGCAATTAGATAAGACAACAATTTCATTTCCCCGCTTGTATCAACAGGTCCGCATGAAACCCCCGAGCATATATTTGCTAATGGAACATACCTTAATGTATCAATGACAAATAATTTTCCATGTTCGAATATATATTGTGCCCATCGCAAAAATAAGAAAGGGTCTAAATCTGGCCCAAGTGTCCATGTACCTGTTGTAATGTCTTTTAGTTTGGGGATTGGTCTTGTTCTAATAAAAACACTTATTGAAATTATTATTGCAAGAATTCCATAAACAATCCAATCTGTTTTTTGTTTAATAAAATGGATTATCTTTTTTTTTCTTTTTTCAAGCTCTTTTTCAGATACAGACTCTTTTACCTCTCCTTTTATCTCTTCCATATTTTAAAAAGAATTAAAATCATATTTAAAGGTTTCTTATAATAACTACATTATTTAAATAGCATCGGAGTAAGGTATACTTCAATTACTGCTGCAATTAATAAGATTATTATTGCGATAAACAACAAAAGTATGACATTCATAAAAACTCTAAGGAATTTCCTGTTTCCTATTCCATGTCTAATAATTCCGACTCCAAAAATCCCCCCAGCTAATGCTGTTATAAAATATGCTGCAATTTCAGGGAAACCATGAATCATATATCTTAATAATCCTAAAGGTATTTCACTTATTTTATATTGAGTAAAGATTCCTATTGCTGCAGAGATAACACTTGCATTCCATGCTAAAACAAAAATTGCCCCTGCTCCAAAAATTAAAGAAAAAATTAATGTAAATATCATCACTCCAAAATTATTTCCTATTATTGATAAAAATCTTGCACCATTTGTTAATGCATTATTTGAAATAACTTGGCTTGTGAAAGAATATTCAGACACACAATTCTCAATATTCCCTGGACTGTTTATGCTACAATAAGTTTCTATTTGTGCATTTAACAAACTGGAATTTTGAAGGAGGATATACCAAAATGAAAATGCTACAATGAATCCAAAAAAAAGCCACATGAAAGCAGCGATTGCATCGCTATGTACTCTCCATACTTCAAAAAGCCCTTCAATTTCCTCGTCTTCTTTTTCTTCCTGTTTTATTATGAAATACATAAATGGAAGAGAGAACATTACACAAAACAAAACAACAATCAATCCGGATGATTTCGATAATACTGGATCTTTTGAAAAAAGAAAATGTACTAATAAAAGAGAAAGTGAAGCATATAAAAAACCAATAAAAAACATTTTCCATGGTCCTTTCTCAGCTCTTTTTGGATTGATCATTGACTCTAACATTATGTCATATAAGAAAAAGAGATTTTTTAAACTTTCATGTGTTCTTCATTAAATGAATAAAAAAAAGAGGTTTGATAAGATTGTTAATGACATTAAACGTATAAAAATACAAGGTGCACGGAATATAGCAAAAGCAGCACTTTACGCATATTTTTTGATTCCGACTAAGTCCTCAAAAAAGAAACTTTTATCTTCAAGGCCTACAGAACCAATGATGGAAAATGTTTTAGACTTGGCAGAGAAAAAAAGTTACAAAGAAATCTTAAAACATTTTGATGCTGCTCAGGATTTGATAAATAAATTTGTTCTTAAATTAATAAAAAAGAATGATGTAATATTTACTCATTGCCACTCAACAAATGTTTCAAAGGCTTTAATTTATGCCCATAAACATGGAAAAAAATTTGAAGTATATAATACCGAGACACGCCCTTTGTTTCAGGGAAGAAAAACTGCAAAAGAATTAAGAAAAGCAGGAATAAAAGTTACAATGTTTATTGATTCTGCGTTAGGAGTTGCTTTATCAAAAGAGCAAGGAACAAAAAAAGCTGATAAAGTTTTTCTTGGTTCTGATGCCTTATTAAAAGACGGAATTATAAATAAAATTGGAAGCGAAGTAGTCTCCCAAATAGCACAAAATGAAAAAATTCCTGTTTATATCATCGCTGATTCATGGAAGTTTACTAAGAGTAAAGTCCCGATAGAGAACAGAAATTTAAATGAAGTATGGGGTCGTGCACCTAAAAAAATTAAAATAAAAAATCCTGCATTTGAATTTGTTCCGAAGAAATATATAACTGGGATTGTTACTGAACTTGGAATAATGAAATATGGCGAATTTGTTAGGAGGATGAAATAAATGCCTAATGCAGTAACTCATTTTATTATAACAGTAATTTTATTAGAATTATTTAGGCATTTCTTTATTAAGGACAAGAAATCTTTCCCTATTCATTATGTTTTTATTGGGGGACTTGCGGGGTTACTTCCTGATTTAGATGTTATAGCATATTATGCTTTGAGTTTTTTTGGATTTACTTATCAGGAAGTCCATAGAACCTTTTTACATACATTATTTGTTCCGTTGTTTTTCCTTGTCTCTGCTGTCCCGTTTTATAACTTTAAAAATAAAAGATTAGGAAAACATCATCTAAAACTAAGAAATATTCTTTTAGTAATTGCTTTTGGGGTTTTAATTCATCTAATCCTTGATGCGACAATTGATGGTGCGATTATGCCTCTTTATCCTCTGTTTGATTTTACTGTGGGTTTGAACTTGGTAAAATTGCTTCCTTCAATGTGGCAGGGAACAATAATTTCTGCGCTTGATGCAGGAATACTTATTTTATGGATGGTTTCTTTGGAGGTAAGACATAAAATTTCTCATTTTATTTAATATAACAATTTTTAAAAAGAAGATTTTTATGGATTGTATATGCCTAAAAATTTATTAAAAAAAATTATTGTTGATGATGATTTGAAAGCAAGTGGATTTAATTTTACTGCGGCATATCTTACTGGGAAGATAGCAAGTTTGGCTTCTTCAGCCCTCTTTCATTTTAATCTAAATCAATTCAATTCAATTGATCATTTTGCTATAGGGGTGGGTATCGGAACTTTCACTTATAGAAAAGCAGGAAAAGGAATTAAAGGAATCCTTGCAGGATTAGCCGCAGCAACTATGTTCAATGTTTTATGGGAAGGTTTTGAGGGGGGATTTAACCCTTATGAAACCCCTGAATCAATAATAAACACAGTATCCGATGTTGCTGTTGTTTATGCTGGGGCTACTTTAGGTTTTGTTGGGGAAAAAATAAAAAATTACATTGTACCTAAAGAACTATACCCTAAGGGACAAGAGAAGTGGTTATTATAATAAAATGAAAGTGGATTTACATAATCATCTTGGAAAAAATGGAGCTAATCCTAGTTTTGATGAAACAATCAATTTAGTTTATAACAAACTAGGAAAAGATTTTGTGTTCGGGATCTGCAATTGTACTTCTGTAGACTATAGATTTGAAAATTTTACAAATCAAAAAGGGGAATATGAACGAGTATGGCTTGATGATAAAAAAAGAATATTGTTCGTTCCTGAAAAAAATATTTATATAGTTGGCTGTGAAGAGATTTTATCCAAACAAGGGCATTTGGTTGTTGTAGGAATTCCTTCAAAAAAGAAAATACAAAGGGATAATAAATTATTATCATTAGAAGATGCATTAAAATTTGCAGATGATATTGACGGAATAAAAATTGCGGTACATCCTTTTGGAAAAGACGGCATTGGAGAATATTTAAGAAAACATGAAGCTTTGTTGCAAAAATTTGATGGTTGGGAAATTTATAATTCTTCTGCAGAACTTGCTGTTCCTGGAATTTTACCTTTTAATGCCAATAAAAAATCTTTGAAATTTTATAATTCTCATCTTTTATGGGTTAATTATAATATAGGTGCGTGTGCTTTCACCGATGGGCATTCTGTAGGGGTTATGGGAAAAAGTTACACAATAATTCCTCTGTTGGGCAGGGAAAACTTTATGTTTTATTTAAAGAAGGGAATAAAATCACGATTTCCTTCTGATGTACATACAGAACCTGCAAAATGGGATGCATTCAAGCATTCGATTAATATGGTTAAACATAAGGTGTTCAAAACTGAAGCTTAATCTTTTTTACATTCACAATTTTCAGAATGAATATGTCTCTCTTGCTCTTGATTGATAATCCTTGTAACTTCTTTTCCGATTTCTTCTAAATCATTTTCTAATTCTTTTTTTACTTGCTTAAGTTTATTAATTTGCTCTTCAAGAAGTTTTTTTGTTTCAGGAATGCTTTTTTTAACAAGATTTCCCCCACCGACATCAACAGTTAATTCTTCAGAAACGAGTTTTGCTTTAACAAAAATTCTTCTTCCTAATGGAGCAAAAATCTCTTTTCCAGTACTCCCTTTTATTTCATCCAATCCTAAATTTAATGATTCCAATTCGATAATCCCCTTTTCAACAGCGTCTATCTGTTGCTGGAGTTGCTGTATTTGTTGTTCAAACATACTGAATTTAAATAAAAGTTCTTGTTGTTCTTGTTCGTTTGTCATAGAAATCAAATTATAATTTAACTTTTAAAACTTCCGACTTACAAAACCTTAAGCCATTTTCTTAAAAAGCTACTAAACACCATTGTAAATATAAGATAAAACCAAAACCAACTTAAAAATCCAAAAAATAAAACGGGTTGTCCGGATGTTTGTTCTAACATGGCAAAGGTATCATAAAACCATCTAAAGAATAGGATAAAAGGGATTCCTGTAAACAAAACTGCCCTACTTGTTAATTTAAAAGTTCGGGGTATAAACTGAAATTGTTTTTTTGATAATTCAGCCATTTTTTCAGGATGATCTTTAAATTTTTTCATTTCTTCCTGAAGCAATTTTTGTTCTTTTCTTAATTCTCTTAATGCTTCTTGGTCAGTAGTATACTTCTGTATGATTGTTGTTATGAATGTTATCATTAAAACAATAATCAACATCCCTACTGTTAAATTCCAATTCAATAATGCCCCTGCACTGGGGTCTAATACAGTATGTACTGCATCTTTCATAAAAGGAATCTTATCCCAAAAAATAGCCATCCCAAAAGAGATTATTGTTATGAAAATAATCGGTACAAAACTTCCTTCCTTCTTTTTCTTTTCTACAACTGGAAGTGAAACTTTTGCTTCTTTGTTTTCTATAATGCTTTCATTAGTGTCATTATTTATTTCTTCTGCCATATTATTCTAAAATAAAAGTTGTTTTTAAATCTAAGGGATTCATGTTTTCATGAATTTCCTAAATGCGGGATTCATATCTGTCTGGTGTTGATTTGCAATACTCTGATAGAACTGGAAAAAGATCATTATAACTAACAATATTGCTGTTCCTGAAATTAGTGCTCCCATTAGATTTGTTACTGAAGCTAAAAGGCCAATTGCAATCCCCCCCATGACAGTTAATGGCATGATATACCTTTCAAGTATACTTTCTAAGACTCTTTCATCTTGCCTAAATCCTGCTATCTGTAAACCCGAAGATGAAATTTTGTGTGCTTGCGTTTTAGCATCCATTCCAGAAGTTTTAACCCAGAATATCGCGAATATAGTTGATAAAAAGATGTAAATCAATATGTGTGTTAATCCTTGTAAAATATATTTCGGAAGAAAACCCCCCCTAATTATCAATTCTAAAAGATTGGTCGACCCCATCCAGAAGGATAAGCCTGAAACAGCTTGTCCGTCTACAAAATGGCCTAAAAATCCAAAGTAGGAAGCAAATTTGGCAAGTCCTGCACATGTCCCCCCTTCTACAAGGCAAGGAGCAGCAGCATTCTCGAGGATCCCCCCAAATACTTGGATACTAACAATCAAAGCAGCCGTTAGTATAACTGGGATTACTGATGCATAGAAAAAAGAAAGAGGCCATTTTACAGAATATCCTCTTAATCTTCCATATGATAATGGGACTTCAACTTTCAAAGATTGTGCCCATACGACTATTAGGAAAATGACTACTGTTGCTATTATTGCTCCGAGAGCAGAAATAAGTTCAATTGGATATTTGTTTATGATAGATTGTATTACAACAAAAATTTTTCCAGGACAAGCCGTTGTTCCGAAATTTAATAGACAATTTTGTCCTTGTTGATCTATAAATTGTATCGCGCTTGTTATTAATCTCCATGATGCTCCTGCTCCTATAAACAAACTTATACCCGAACCAAATCCCCATTTTTCACATAGATCATTCATATAAAAAATTGCTAATCCTCCAAGAACTAATTGGAAAATTAGTAATGGGGCAAGTCCTGGAGCTGCTTGAAGTCCTTGCATTAAAACATAGATTACTGACTCAAAGATTATAAAAAAGAATGTTAAAACTTTTTGAATTCCCCCAAAGAATTTTTTTCCTTCTGCTGTTGCAGTGTCTATATTTAATATGCCACTTCCCGTTAATAACTGTAAGATAACAGACGCCATTACTATTGGCCCTATTCCTAGGGAGATTATAGAACCAAAATCTGTTCCGAGGATTATCGCAAGATACTTGAATCTTTCAAGTGCATTATTTGACAAACCAAATAAGGGAATATTTGCCAGAACAAAAAAAGAAATCAAAATTATTAAGGTCCATTTTAATTTTACATTAAAACTTAACTTCTTTTCTTCAGGACTTTTAACTTCTGGAATGAATTGAAATATCTTCCTAAAATCCATTTTATTTTATTTGAATTTCTCCACCACTTTTTTTGACTGCTTCTAATGCTGTTTTTGATGCTTCTTCCGCCTTTATAATCAATTTATTTTTTATTTTTCCTTTTCCAAGAATCTTGTACCCTTCTAAATTAATTATCCATTTATCTCCTTCTTTTTTCCCATAACTTTCAATATTTTTTTCTATTGTTTCTAAATTTATTCTTTTTCTTTTGTCTTTTTCAGTTCTTTTGCTTGTTATTCCTTTTTTTCCGAAATAACCATGCCCATATAATTTTGTAATAAGAGTTTTTTTCTGATCTCCTCTTTTTCCACTACCAGACATCCCTTTTCCTCCTCGGTGTCCTGATTTTCTATGGCTTTTCCTAAATCCCCATCCATTGCTTCCTGTTCCTCTGCCATGCATCCTCGATGATTTTTTACGTTTATGTGTTTTTATCATTTTATAACATCCTCATAATTAAATCATTTATTTTTTCTTTATTATCCCCTAAAACTCCTTTTCCAACACCAAAATGTTTTTTGCTCTCAATTCCTTTTCTTGGGGGATGTAATCTAAAATGTGTTTTGGATTTAGAAAATTTACCACGTGCTTCAACCAATTTTTTGTAGGTTTCTTCATTTATTTCTCCAAACGCAATAAAATCTCTAGCTTTTTTTATCATACCTAATTCTTCTGGTTTGGGTTTATCCAATATCCTACATGAATATTTCTTTTTTAAACCAAGTCTTTTTAGAGTTTCTTGAATTTCTTTTCTTATCTTAACTTGTCCTTTTATTCTTATTACTGCAATCATTTTTTATTTCCCTCATTTGTTTTTTTAAGAGCATTTATGCACGCCTTTGCAAGATTAAATGTCGTTCTTTGACTACCTGATGTTTTACTATAAATATCTTTTATTCCTGCAAGTTTTAATATTTTTTTTAATTCAGTCCCAACAACCAAACCTGTTCCTTGTGGGGCGGGGATTAGTGTTAGTCTAACTCCCCCAGATTTCCCAGTTATTTTAAAAGGAATACTATGAGGTTCTGAACAAGCACAATCAAAACTTGAACAACTCCTTATTACTTTTATAATATTTAATTTTGCTTTTCTTACTGCTTTATCTCTTGCAGGGAGTGTTTCTTTTGCTTTTCCAGTTCCTATTCCTACATGCCCGTTTTCATCTCCAATAACTGCGAGTGTAGAAAATGTTGGAATATTTCCTTCTTTTGTTTTTCTTTGAGTTTGTTTCCATGCTCTTCTTTTTCCGCCTCCAAATTTTCCCTTTGATTGTCCTATTGAAATTAAATCTGATTTGATATTTATTAAAGAATCAACAATTTGTTCTTCAAGTATCTTTTTCCCATCATCTAAGATTTCGTCTATATTTTTTATCTTTCCTTGCTTAACTTCCTTTCCAAGTTTAGTTTTTGGGACCCATGCAGCAATTTTAGCATCTCTTTCTTTCTCTTTTTCAGTCCTTTTATCCAGTTCTCTGTCTATTTCTTTTTTAAGCATTTCTTCACTTATTTCTTCTTCTGTTCTTTCTTGTTTTTTTATTTTTTCTGGCATTTTATATAGCTGCTATCTTTGATTTAATTTCTTCGAATTTTTTTGAGAAATCTTTTTTCATGTTTTTTCCTGAAATCCTTTCTTTTTCAGGGAAATTTTCTTCTGGGCAGTTGGTCTTAACCCCCGCATCAAAGAGTCCCTTTAGGAAGGCAAAACCTTTGTTTTTACTTAATACTCTAATCATCCCAAAGTCCATAATAGGCGTATCTAATTTTTTCTTAATAATCTCCCCTCCAATCAGTAAGCCTGTTAGGTACGCTGCGGGAATTGATTTTAAACTCCCTTCAAAATCACTAGGCCAGCCGAATTTCTTAAGATCTTTAGAAGTTACTCCAACTTCAATTTTATCTTGCGCTTCTTCACTTGTTACATATTGTGCGATAATATACCTATTTGTTTTTCTAAACACAATTCTTGGAGAGTTTCCTTTAAGCAATTTAAGTCTTTTCAAATAATCTGTTTTTCTTTCTCTTCTTCTTCGTTTTTGTATTTTCATTTTCTAATGCCTCCAATATGTTCCTTTAAATTAGATTTACTTTTAAAGTGTTTATTTCTTATTTTTTTTCGGATATCTTTTCTTTCTTCATCTGTCAATTTTTCTTTATTCTCAGAAAGATGTTTCCTTAATTTTCTTGTTAATATAACGTAGTTTCTTTTTCTTTTATTAACTTTCTTTTTAATATTCCCAGTGGTTTTCTTTTTAACTTTTCTAATTTTTTTCTTCCTTCCTTTTATTTTTTTTATTTTTATCGCCCCATCTTTGTGTAAGTCTCTTATGTCTTGTTTTGTTATTGCTTCTTTTATCTCTTCAAGGCTTGGGTTTGAAAATTCAATTCTCCCTATTCCCACATTAAGTGTTCTTGCTGCTAATGCTTTTTTCTTTTTTAGGTTCATTTCTTTTTCTCCTTTCCTTTTTTAATCTCTGAAATCTGTTGTTTACTCTTCTCTTTTTCCTTATTTTTCTTTTCTGCTTTTTTTAATATCTTATTTATGTTCATATTAACAAATACAAGGCCTTTTTCTTTTGCTTTTTTTGCTATTTCTATTCTTTTTTTCATTCCTACCCTTCCAATCACTATTTTTTCACCTTTCTTAATCATTTCAAGACCTTTTAGACTTGAGATTGTAATTGGATTTACTTCATTTTTTTTCTGTTTAAATCCAATCATTACTTTGATAGGATATCCTTTCCTTTTTTCTCTTATTTTATTATCTCGTCCTTTTGCTCTTCTCCAAACTTGTTTTTTCTTTCTTTTTTTTCCTAATTTAGAAAATCTTGCCCAATCCCGTCTTATAAATTTCTTTTTCATATCTCTCTCCCACATTTATTCGTAATGAAAATTCCGTCTTGAAAGACTCTTCTATCTCTCTTTGAGATTTTTGTTGCATTCTCAAAATTTGCTGCTGCTTGTCCTGCTAATTCTTTATTAAGCGATTCTATTATGATCTTATCTTTCTCTACTTTTACACTTACACCTTCAGGAATCTTTGTCTTTCTTGCAACTCTTTCTCCTAAAAAGTTTTTTATCAGAGCTTCATTCCCTTTTACTTCAACAGTTATTGGAAAATGGCTGAAACAAATTTTTAATTTATATTCAAATTTCTTTTGTGCGCCTTTTATCATGTTTTTAATATGCGAAGCGATAGTGTTCATCTTTCTTTTTTCTTTTTTTGTTGCTTTTTTATTTCCGATTACTATTTTCTTTTCTTTTTTTTCCATAACTAATCCTGATAAATCAAATTCGCGTTCATTTTTTCCTTCTTGCCCTGTAATTGTTATCTTATTTCCATCTATTTCGGCGTTGATCCCTTCAGGAATTTCAATTTCTTGGAATAATTCTTTTTTCATTTTTTCATTTCTCCAAAAGTATCATCATAAAGGTTGTTTAATGTGAAGGACTTATTGCCTTGGATGTATTTCTCTTTGAACAAGGTTCCAAGCATTTTACAAGCCATCATCTTGCCAACATATAATCTGTAATTTTGTTCTCCTATCTGGTTAAAGAGGTTAGTATTATTCATCGGTAAAAATTCTTTGGATCTTAATCCTATTTCTGCAAGAATTTTTGTTAAACTAAGATGTAACTCTCCTTTTTTTTCCAAATCTTGCCAATTTTCTGCAGAAATTATCTCTTTGAAAAATTTTTCATGTTTTAATCTTCTAAACCTAACTAAGTTCTTTTCATTTATTCCTTGATTTAGCAATGCTTCTCTTATCATTTTAATAAAAATATGCGATTAAGCATCCTCCTGCATTTTCATCTTCTGCTTCTTCATGGGTCATAAGACCTTTGTTTGTTGATACAATTATTGTGCCTATTCCTCTTGCGGGTAAGTATCTCCTTTTATATTTTTCAATTTGGTCTTTTTTAACAGTAAATCTTGGTTTTATTACCTTGCATTCAGAAAGATCCCCAATTGTTACTTCTACATTTTTAGTTTTTGGATTAATCTTATATTTTTTTATTGCATTTTTCTGTTTCATTATTTTTAATATTTCAATTAATAAATTTGAAATTCTTTTTACTTCTATGTTTTCTTTTCCTGCTTTCTTTGCATTTCTTATCATATTTAACGCATCAGCGATAGTATCTTGTGACATTTTAACTGTATTTTTTGAAACCGATCTCTTCAGCAATTTCCCTGAAGCAATGTCGGCATAAATTTAATCCGTATGATTTTATATGGGCTCCAAATCTCCCACATCGTTCACATTTCTTTACTGCAATTCCTATTTTTCTTTCTTTTGGTTTGTTGTGTTTTAGGAATCTTTCTTTTTTTGCAGGTTTGTTCTTTAATTGTTTCAATATTTTTTTCCAATCGCTTGCTGTCATTTTATTTGAACTCTGTTTGAAAGTTATCTTCCATAAATTTAATTATTTCTTCTTTACTGATCTTTTGTCTTGCAGGGATTTTTCCTTTCTTTATCTTCTTTAAACTTACTCTTTTCCCTGCTCTCTTAAATACAACTGTCACATCTAATCCTCTTATTCCTAAATCTCTTTGGTATTCCAGTCCTGGGATTTCAATATACTCTTTAATCCCAAATGAAAAATTATTTTCGCTTATTTGTTTCTTTTTTAATTTATTATCTATTGCAATAAGCATTCTTTTTAACATTTCTTTAACATCTTTTCTTATTGTTATTACAGCTCCAATTTCTAATCCAGGCCTAACACCCAGAGTTGGAATTCTTTTATGTGATTTCATCTTTGCTGGCTTTCTGCCTGTTATTAGTTTCAATAATTTTACTCCTTTTTCTAACTGTTCTGCAGTTCCACCTACACTTAAAATAACCTTCTCTACTTTTATTTGTCTTGTTGAATTCATTTTATCCAATTACCACGAGTTGATTTATTAAAATACTGATTTCTTTATCGTTTGTTTTTACACTTGCAGTTTTTTCTTTCAAGTCTAATTTTACTATTTCTCCTTCATGTCCTGCATGTTTTCCAGAAAATATTACAACTTTTGCTTTTTCCTTTAAGGGTAGACATTTTTCTATTTTCCCTTCTTTAAGATTTATTATAATAGAACCATTAATATTGCATTTGATGTCGGATAATAAGTTTCGTCCGTCACTTAGATTTAACTGAATTTTCTTTCCTTTTAGAATTTTTTTATTTACTACCTTAACTATTTTGGTATTTGCTTCTTTTTCCTTTATCTCATTAAGATAAAATTTACCTTTTTCAGATAATTCAAGTCTATAATACTTCTTTTGGGGAAGTATGCTTAAGGTATCAAAAAATAAAAGGTTATTTTTTTCATCTCTAACCTTTTTCTCATTGATTAATATTTGTTTTGAATGAATTATTTTTTTTACTTCTCTTCTGTTTTGTGCTAACCCTAGCATGTCCCTCAATACAATTAAGATGGGAACGCCTTCTTTCATACTTGACTTTGGTTTGATCACATACACAGAACCTTTTCTTTCTATAGGCCATTGTTTAGGTACTTTTTGTCTTTTTAAGTGTCTGCTCATTTTTTCTTTTCCTCCTTGATTTCTTTTGAGTTTTTCATTCTTTTTCTGTCTTCTAGATTTAATTCTATAATCTGAAGATTTGAGGGATGTATCCTTGCGTTAACCTTGCTTCCATCTTGTTTCTTAACCATAATCCCTTCTATTTTTAATTTTAAATTTTTTATATTTGCTTCAATTATCTTCCCATGTTTATTTTTGAATTTTCCTTTCATAATCTTTACATTATCTCCTTTCCTTACAATAATATTCCTCTTTCCGTATTTTTTCCTTAATTCTTTAGATAAATTTACACTCAATAACTTTCTTTTTATATGTAATGGAGCATTCGCTGCATATTTCCTCTTCTTTCGAGGTTGTTTACTTGCTTTCCATTTTGTTGAAAATTTTTGTTTCATTTTAATAAACACTTGAAGCAATTTTCGCTACAGATGGCCATCGCTCCATAACCTCCCTTGCAACTACCCCTTTAATCTGAGTTCCTTTTGGATTTCCTTTTTCATCTTTTAATAATGCAACAGCATTGTCTTCAAATGCAATTCTTTCCCCATTTAATCTTCTATAGGATTTTTTTTGTCTTACAACTATGGCATCAAAAACTTTTCCCTTCATGTCGGGAAGGCCTTTTTTCACACTGACTTTTACCCAATCTGCTACCTTCGCATATCCTTGTCGTCCTTTCTTACTTTTCCCATGTTTTATAGAGACAAGCTTTACAATTTTAGCCCCACTATTATCTGCAGCAACCATAATTGCCCCAATATTCAATCCCCTTGTCACTTTTGCACTTATTGCTTTCATTTTTCTTCTCTCCCTTTAACTTTTTTGATAACTACAAAATGGACTATTTTGCTCAATGGTCTGCATTCTTGAACCTTTATCAAATCTCCCATATGAATATTGTTTTCCATACATAATGGTAGCCTTGCATGTATTTTTGTTTTTGATCTGTAATATCTTTCATATTTCTTTGAATAAATCATTCTTTCAAATTCAATGACAACTCTTTTTGGGAATTTTTTGATTATTCTTCCTTCAAAGATCCTTCCACGTGTTTTCAATCTTCCATGGATATGGCATTTTTTATCATTGCAAATAGCTCCGACTATTTCTTTTTCTTCTTTCTGTTTTTTTTCTATACTTTTTTTCATTTTCTTGTTGTTTGTGTTGTGCTAATCTATCGATTCAGCTTCGAATCCAAGTTTCACAAGAGCTTCTTTTATCTTTTTCCTGTGATCTCCTTGAAGTTCTATTCTATCGTCTTTGTAAGTTCCTCCGCATGCAAGCTCATTTTTTAGAGCCTTGGCGATTTCTCTTACATCAACTCCACTTAATCCGCTGACAACAGTGACATACTTCCCGTATCTTTTTCTCTCGGTAGTCACTTTGATATTCTGCGAACCTTTTGCGATTTTTTCGCACACACAGGCTTGTTTTGGCAAGCCGCATTTTGGGCATATCTCCATTGTTATGCTTTATTCTCAACTTTTTTTTGGTTTTTATTTTCCTTGTTGAGTGTGAGTATTCTTGCTATTATTTTTTTTATCTCTTTTGCTTTAGACGTCCCTGATTTAGATGCATTAGCTTTCGCTTTAACTAACTCAAATTTTAGTTCTTCTATTTTTTTCATTTTCTCTTCGCTGCTCATTTTTTTAATATCTTTTGATTTTAATGTTGTCATTTTATTTTTTTAATTTTCTCCTTGTTTTCTTTGGTTTTTCTTCTTCTTTTTTTTCTTCAATTTCTTCTACATTCTTCTTCAATTTATCTATGATCTCTTTATTAATTTCTAATTTATCTTTCAAAATAGCATAAGGTGATAAAATACTCACTTTTACTCCTACAGTTCCAGGTTTTGTTTGTGCAACTGCTTTTGCTCTATCAACAACTTTTGCACTGTCTCCTATCTTTTTTAGATATCCTTGAGAAAATCTCCATGTTTTTGCTCGTGAACCGGGTAACTTTCCTCCTAAAACAATTTCTGCTCCAAGAGCTCCAGCATTCATGATTCTCTGTAAATTTTTATAAGATATAACTTTAAATTTTAAAGGACCAAGTCTCTCTAGACCTAGAGCAATTTCATCGGCTATTATTTGTGCATCAAATTCTGGTTGTTTTATCTCGTCTATTTCAATTCTTGGATTTTCAAGTTTAAATTTTGTTTTTAATACTTGTGTTAATTTTTCTATTTTTTCTCCTTTCTTTCCTATAACTAATCCCGGTTTATTAGTTGAGACAATAACCTTCTCTCCAATCGGAGTATATTCTATTCTAACTTTGCTTATTTTTCCTTTTCCTAATATACTTTTTATATATTCCTTGATAGAGAATTCATCTTTCTTAAATTTAACAATATTTCTTTCTTCCATTATTTCTTCTCCTTGATTTTATTTTTTTCTTTTGCAACTATTTTAATATGTGTTCTTTTTCTTTTTACAGCACCAAATCTTCCATATGGTCGTGAAGCTTTATTTGCAATTGCTTCTACAATAATCGGTTCTTCTATACCATTCATGTTTGAATTAGCTCCCAATGTCTTTAACATTTTTATAAAATAACTAACAGCTTTTATTGGATACCTCCCAGACATCATCCCTTTCCCCTTTCTGTGAGGAATTTCTCCTTTCATTGGAATTGATTTCTTTAATCTTGATACTTCTTCTAAGTCAGTTATTGCCTTTCCAATTGTTTTTTTATTTATGAATCTACAAATCGCAACAGCATATTTTGTTGAAACTGGCAAACTTACTCCATTTACAATCGCCTTTTCTTTCTTTACTTTTTCTACCTTCTTTTTCTTTTTATCTTCGACTTTTTTTTCAGTTTCTTTATTTGTTTCTTTAGGTTTCTCTTGTTTTATTTCTGATTTTTTTATTTCAGCTACTTCTACTTTTTGTTTCACTTTTTTCTGCTTCTTCATTGTTTTTGATGTTTTCTGTTCTGAATTATAATTTTTTTCTGTCATCTTATTTCTTTGATTTTGCCTTTGAGCCTTTTGTAGCTCCAACTCCCGCTCCTCCATGTTTAACCTTGCTTCTAGTATGAGAGAATTCTCCAAATCTGTGCCCTAACATTTGATTAGTAATTTCTACTGGAACGAATTCTTTCCCATTATAAATCTGTATTCTCATCCCAACCATCTGGGGGACAATTATCAAGATTCTTTTGTGCGTCTTTATGGGTTTATTTTTTTCTATTTTTCTTTTTGCCCTGCTTACAAAATCTTCAATATTCTGGAATTGTCTAAGGACTGTTCTTCTTTGTCTTGATTTTAAATATTTAGCAAATTCTCTTACATCTAGTTCTTTCAATTCTTCAATCGTTTTTCCTCTGAATGTAAATTGTTTTTTTGTTGATTCCATTTTATCTCTTTCTCCTTCCGGTTCTTCTTGGTCTTAACAATCCAACCTTTCTTCCAGGAGGTGCATTTCTTTTAGCAATCTTGCTTTTGACTCTCTTCCCTCTTCCAGAACCAAAAGGATGATCTATTGCGTTCATTTTTACAGCAGATGTTCTTGGCCATAATTTATTTCTTGTTTTTTTAATATAAAACTTTTTTCCAGCCTTGACAACTGGTTTATCTAATCTTCCTGCACCAGCAATAACCCCTATGATTGCTCTGCATTTTTCATTAAATTTTTTTTCTTTTTTTGAAGGCATCATTACAAAAATACTGTTTCCGATAACCTTACTTACAGTTGCAGAACTTCCTGCACTCTTAATAAATACCCCCCCATTTCCAGGTCTTGATTCTATGCAATATATCTGTGTTTTTACTGGGATACTTTTAAGTTGTAGAATATTTCCTTCCTTTATTCCTTCATCAAAATTTATTTTTTGACCTTCAATCATCCCTTTGCAAGCGGGGATATAAAAAAGTTCCTTGTTATATCTAATTTTTGCTAGGGGGGCAGAATGTCCAGAAGAATTGAACAATTTTACTACTGTTCCTTCTCCTTTAAGAGTTCTTGGATATTTTAGTTTGTATCTATAAGCATTTCTTCTTACTCTGTATGAAAAACTTCCATGCCCTCTTGCCTGTTGAATTATTCTCTTTCCCATTTTACATTAATCCTAATTTCGTAGCTATGTCAATAGCTGGAAATTCTTTTTTTAATCTAACATAAACATATTTCTTATTTCCTCTGATTTGTGTTTTTATTCCTATAGTCTTAACCTTAAACAATTTTTCAATTTCATTTTTTATTTCAGTTTTTGTTTTATTTTTATCTGTAACAAATGTTAAGACATTTTGACTTTCTATTAACATTACAGCTTTTTCAGTTACTATTGGTTTCATTTTAATCTCTCCTTTAATTCATTTATTGCTTCTTCAGTGTAGATAGTTAATCTTCCTGCTCCGCCATTTGCTAAATCTGTAACATTCAATTCTTTTGAATTTCTAACGTCAATAACATTTGTTTTTAATTTTTCTTTATCTCCAATAACTAAAAGCAATCCGGCGTTTTTTTTGTATTTCCTTCCCCTTAATTTTCCAATACCACTTCTTATCTTTTTCTTTTTTATTGCTACAGAGAAAAAATCCCCTAAGATTTTTCTTAAACTTGAAAGCAATTCTTTTGTTTTTAATGATACTATTTTTGATTCTACGATTAAAGGCAAACCAGAAATTTTTTTATATTTTAATGTATCGTATTTCCCGCTTACAATTTTTTCATTTGCCGTAGCGCTTAATGCAGATCTTAAAGCAAGGGCCATTTCTTTTTTGTTTATCCGTTTAGTATTGATCATTGACATTATTTTTGGGGGGTGTGCTCTTCTTCCTCCCACAGTATTTGGAACTTCTGCTCCTACCCAATTAAACTGGCTTCCTCTACGAGACATTATTTTTCTTGGAGTTCTGGACATCCCTCGCCCGTATGAACTCTTCCATACATGTCTAAGATGTTTTAGTTTACCACTTGCAGAATGTTGCTTTCCTCCTACGGGTGAAGGAGAATAAGGTTGTTTTGTTTTTTTTGTTTCCAAAACCTTAGCAATAATATCATTTCTGACAGTTTCAGAGAAAAAACTAGGAACAGTTATTTCTTTTGTCTTTTTTCCATTAATATCTAAAATGTTTGCTTTCAT
>CAYSES010000008.1:17359-22220 GCA_964430085.1 Candidatus Woesearchaeota archaeon
GAACAGTTATTTCTTTTGTCTTTTTTCCATTAATATCTAAAATGTTTGCTTTCATCTTAACTCTAATACCTCATAATTTTTCTTTTTCTGTTTTTTAGTCTCTCTTAATGGGGCAGTAATCACCAATTGTCTTTTTGAAGGCCCCTGAACGCTTCCAGTAACGATAAGGTAATCTGTTTTGATATCTCCAAACTTTTTTATTCCCTTTAATTTGTCTTCTGCTTTTCCTAAATCAATTATCTTGTTATTATAAAGTGCTCTTGTAAACATTCCAAGCTGTCCTGCTTGCGGCGCCATAAAAGTAACTCGTGCAGGATGCCAAGGTCCTAAACTTCCGGGTCGTCTAACCCCTTTTTCTGATTTGTGGGATTTAAGAGTAATACCAAATCTTTTTACAGGTCCTTGAAGACCTTTTCCTCTTGTTAAACCTCTAAAATCTATTAAATCGCCTTTTTCAAAAATATTCAAAACTGAAATTTCTTTTCCTATGTTCTCTTTGATGAAATTAAGCTTATCTTCAATTTTTCCTCCAAGTCCAATTTCACTTAAATCAGGAGTTTTTTTAATTCCTGTTTTTTTAACAACAGAATAACACAATACTCTGACATTATCATAGTCCCCATTGAAATCTTCCATTTTTTTTGTGTTTTTTGGCAATTTTATCTTCTTTTTTAGTTCTTTATCTAAATTTTCTGCCAAGATTTCTTTTACAATTTTTCCATTTTTATAGAATCTAACAGAGAATATTTTTAGAGGGGGGCATTCAATAAGTGTTACAGGAACAATGATTTTTTTCCCTTTAGTCATAGAGTCAGGAGTTTCATCTTTTACATAAGCAGAAGCCATGCCTGCTTTATAACAAATGAATCCTTTAAGTTTAGAATCAGTTTTTATTGCAGTCCAGTTTATACTAGGCAAAAGTTTCCTAGCCCTTTTTCTTGGCCAATATTGCAAACTTCCTTTTCTTGGTGATTTCCTTGTAGGCATTTCTTAATAATGCGGATAACATTTTATTTCCCTGGATAAAATATTGAGAAAAAGTTCATTTATAAACCTTATTACGCTTCAAATTCTGCTTCTTCTTTCATCTCTTTCCCATCAATTACAGCCTTCCTGATAATCTTTCCTTTTCTTAGAGATTTTTCTCTTACAATCGCAAAATCTTTTTCCTTTTTCAATTCTTCAGGGATTATAATATCTTCAATTATGAAATCATGGACTATCTCTGCTGTTTTAAAATCAGGTTTTTCAAATATAAAATCCCCAGCAATTTTTTTGTCATTTGTTATAAACTTGCAAAAATCAGGTTTGGGTGCTTCATCTTTGTTTTTCGGCTTAGCGGATTTTGGAGCTTTAGCTTTTATTTTTAGAGAATCTCCTTCAGAATTAAAACTTAAAGCAAAAAAAACTTTTGGAAACTTTTCAATCAGAGCAATTATTTCATTCCCACTCATTTCTTTATCCAATATATACTGTTTAATCCCCATAAATTGTTTCTTACTTTGGAAATCAATCTCCCCACTCAAATCAAATGTTGAAATAAGGGCTCCCTTTATTTGTGTTTTTGCATTTCCTAATTTTCCCGCAGCAATCCTAACAAATTCATTAGCAAATTCAGAGGTGGTATACATTGTATATTTATCTTTTACCTTTTTTGCTTTGATTAAAGCTCTGTTTCTGAATTCTCCTCTGCTAAATTTTTGAAATTGAGTATGTACTTCTTCATCTATTTTTTTATCAAAAACCTTTTTTATGAAGTTCATAAGATATTTTTACCAAATTTTGCTTATAAATCTTTTTAATAGAAGCCTTTTTAAATTTCATAGACGTTTATATATAAATTAGGTGAGTCATGGACGAAATT
This sequence comes from Candidatus Woesearchaeota archaeon, assembly GCA_964430085.1. GTDB lineage: Archaea > Nanobdellota > Nanobdellia > Pacearchaeales > GW2011-AR1 > RBG-13-33-26. The sequence continues at coordinate 19,224 of CAYSES010000008.1, forward strand.
TATTTCAGAAAAATTACTACAACAGTCATTATAGCAATTTTACTAGTTTTATCTTTCTTGTTGTTAAAACCTTTATTGCTGTCAATTGTAATGGGGTTTATCCTCGCCTTTATCTTCTCACCAATCTATAACAAGCTATACAAGCTAACTAAGATGAAAAATTTTTCATCACTCCTCATTTGTATTTTTTTACTTATTTTGATTATTGTTCCTTTATGGCTTTTTACACCATTCCTTATAGATGAATCAATAAAACTTTTTCGTGCGTCTCAGCAATTAGATATTATAACCCCCCTAAAAAAAGTATTCCCCTCCTTATTCGCTGCTCAAGAATTTTCTCAAGAAATAGCTTCAATTACACAATCTTTCATTACAAAAATAACTAACTCCTTAATGAACTCTCTTTCTGAACTTATTCTTAACTTTCCTACCATCCTTTTACAGACTTGTGTGGTATTCTTTGTATTTTTTTATGCACTGAAGGATAAAGAAAAAATTATTCTTTACATAAAGAGTTTACTTCCGTTTTCTAAGGAAACAGAAAAAAAGTTATTTGAATCAACAAGAGATATTACTTTCTCTGTTCTTTATGGACAAGTTATTTTAGGTATTGTCCAAGGAATAATCCTGGGAATCGGTTTTTTCTTATTCGGAGTTCCTGATGCTTTCCTTTTATCTTTGCTTGCAATTTTAGTTGGAGTTCTTCCGGTTTTAGGCCCGACCTTAGTTGGAATCCCTGTAGCAATCTTTCTTGTAATCGGAGGAAATTCTATATCTGCTGTAGGAATTCTTATCTTCACTTTGATTTCTTCTATTTCAGATAATCTATTCAGACCATTCCTTGTTTCAAGAAAAGCTAAGCTTCATACCGCCTTAGTTTTAATAGGAATGATCGGAGGTTTCTTGTTCTTCGGGGTTCTAGGATTTATATTAGGTCCGTTAATTTTGGCTTATTTGATAATAATCGTTGAGGTTTATCGGAATAAATCATTGCCTAAGATTCTAATACAAAGCGGAAATAATAAAGAATAAATATAAAAAATAAAAATTCTTATCTATTAAAAGAGGAAAATGGAATTAAAAGTAAAACTTCTAAGATGGTCTGCAGGAATTCCTGTGGCAATGATAAATGAAGAAACTGCTAATCTTATTGGAGTCAAAATAAAAGGAAGGATTCTTATCAAATCTCTATCTAAAAATTCTCAAGAATTATCAACCATAGTCGATACTGCAAAAACTATTGTAAAGAAAAATGAGATTGCGATATCATCTGAACTAAAGGAAAGATTATCTCTTTCTTCAGGCCAAAAAGTTGATGTCGGCCTTGCGCCAATTCCCAAAAGTCTCATGTTTATAAAAAAGAAAATGAATGGTGGAATTTTAAATCAAAGAGAAATTGATGAGATAATAAAAGATGTTGTAAATAATTCTCTTTCTGAAGCAGAGATCTCTCTTTTTATTTCTTCAATGTATGAAAAGGGAATGAATATGAAAGAAACAATATGTCTCATAAATGCAATTTCTTCTTCAGGGAAGAAATTAAAATTAAGTCTTAAACATAAATTAATAGCAGATAAACATTCTATAGGTGGAATCCCGGGCAATAGAACTACTCCTTTAGTTGTGGCTATCTGCGCTGCTGCAGGATTAATAATGCCAAAATCTTCTTCAAGGGCAATAACAACTGCTGCAGGAACAGCCGATGTTATTGAAACAATTGCTCATGTTGAATTTTCTATGAAAGAATTAAAGAATATAGTAAGAAAAACTGGAGCGTGTTTGATTTGGGGGGGTTCATTGGGGATGGTTCCTGCTGATGCAAAGATAATACAAGTTGAAAAAATGTTGGGGATTGATCCTGAATCCCAATTGTTGGCTTCAATAATGTCAAAAAAACTTGCTGCAGGTGCAAAATATATCTTAATTGATATTCCTTATGGAAAAACAGCCAAGGTAACAAAAAAGAAAGGTTTAGATTTAAAGAAAAAATTTGAATATCTTGGCAAACATTTCAATAAAAAACTGAAAGTAGTATTGACAGATGGTAGTCAACCGATTGGTAATGGTGTTGGACCGGCGTTAGAAATCATTGATCTAAAAAAAATATTTAAAAGGGCAGATGACAGACCTCTTGACTTGGAGAAAAAATCAGTTTTCTTGGCAGGACAAATTTTTGAGATGACCAGAAAAGCCAAAAGGGGACAAGGAGAAATTCTTGCACAAAAAATTTTAGATTCAGGACAGGCATTCAAAAAATTTGAAGAGATTATAAAAGCACAGAATGGAACGATGGATCATATTAAACTAGCAAAATTCAAAAAAGATATAATAGTAAAGAGAACAGGGAAAATAAAAGAAATGGACAATAAAAAAATAAATTCTCTTGCAAGAATTTCTGGGTCTCCTGTGGATAAATCTGCTGGTCTTTATTTATATCACCATGTTGGTGATGTGTTAAAAAAAGGAGAAAAAATTATTACAATATACTCTGAATCCAAATCCCGTTTGCGTGAAGCAATTAATTTTTATAAAAATCAGAAACCCATAAAAATCCAATACAACTAATTTTTTAAACTCTATACATTTATTTTTTCCATGGTTGACGTTTCTTATAAAAAAAGACTTATGGATTATTTTAAAAAAAATTTGAAGAAAGGTTATCCCATAGACACTTTAAGAGTTGCTTTGATTAATCAAGGATATTTAAGGCCTACAGTTGATGAAGCTGCTAGAGAAGCTATCAAGGATATGGCTGCTGAAGCTCCGATTCTTAAGGAAAAACCTCAGATAGAACATGAGATGATAATTGAAGATAGCCCTATTGTTATAAAAAAATCTTTTTGGAAGAAATTTATCAGTTTTTTTAAGAGATAAAATAGTAAGTTTTAAAACTAATTAATTAATCTATATCTTATGCCTCCGTCGCATAGTGGTATTGCACTGGTCTTGAGAACCAGGCCCGAAAGGGCACACAGGTTCGATTCCTGTCGGGGGCGT
>CAYSES010000009.1:0-4635 GCA_964430085.1 Candidatus Woesearchaeota archaeon
GTGTCTGATAGAAAAGTTACCCCAAGGATAACAGGCTTGTCGCCCCCGATAGTCCATATTGACGGGGCGGTTTGGTACATCGCTGTCGGCTCTTCCTATCCTGCGCGTGCAGAAGCGTGCAAGGGTGCCGGAGTTCACGTATTAAAAGGGATCGTTAGCTGGGTTAAGAACGTCGCGAGACAGTTTGTATGATATCTACTAGGTGTGTTGTTGTCTGAGTGGAACGAGTTTCTAGTACGAGAGGAACGGGACTCGGATGCCTCTGGTGAGCAGTTGTCATATGGCAGGCTGCATAGCTACGCATTGTATGGATAAGAGCTGAATGCATCTAAGCTCGAAGCCATCCGCAAAACGACTCAACTAAGGCCGTCGAAGAAGACGACGTTGATAGAGTTCATGTGTAAGATTGAAGGTTCGCCGACAATTTCAGCATAGAACTACTAAAAGCCTTATTGAATGTTTTTTCTAGAATTAAAATCTTCCAGTGCTTATGAATTTGTTTTTGATATTTTGATATTTTCTCTATCCCTTAAGCCAACTAGATTGAATTGCAACATTCTTATAACATTCATTTTTCATAAAATCATCACTTATTTTATCACAAGTTGAAATATCCTGGGTGATATGTCCTGCAAAATCGCCAATACAATCATCTCTTTTTTCTCCACTAAGAATCTCGCATATTGAAATATCCTTGCTAGTCATCGCCCTGTCTCTAATACAAGAATCAAGAACTTTTCCTTCACCAGTAGTGCAAAAAGACATTGGCTGTTCAAAATAAGTCAAACATTGAACATTATCTTTACAAAGAGAAACATCTTTATCTTTATATGCAAGGCAAGTGCTTCTGTCTGGTTCTAGAAGTTTATTACAATGAGCTATAGTTATTTGATTAGATTTATCTTCCCAATATAATGTATTCACAAAAGAAAAATAACATAACTGCCTCAAATCATTATCATAATCAAGATTATCACAAATATTAATATCCCCACTAATCAGCGAAAGTCCAAAATAACAATTTCTTTTTCCCAAATCACTAGTCACACTTTTACAATAAGAAACATCTTGTTTTGCATGAGCTAAACACACATTTTTTTCATTATAGGCATCAATGTCTTCTTCATTATCTGCCTCAATCATCTCACAAAATTCAGGATTATTATTTACAATAGCTAAACATGAATATTTATCTGCTGGGCTTAAATCATCTGTCAAAGGAAGTTTTTTACAAATTTCATTCTGAATAGTATTAGGTAAAGTTTTTTCTAAATCAGATTCTTCATTTCCATTTCCTTCAGTAAAATAAAAATATACTATGAATCCCAATATAAGAACTCCTGCAATAATTCCAAGTATCACACCCCTTTTCATTTTCCAAAAATATCTTTAAAAAATTTGATTAAAAAATTATCTTCTGATTTTATTTCTTTTATTGATTCTCCTGTTATTGATTCTCCCCCTCCACTACTACTCTCAGTGTTACTATCTCCTGAAATTTCAGAACCATCATCAGATGGAGAATCACCTTCATTAAAATCTGTTGAATGAGCTAAATCATTTTCTCCAGGACCCCCTTCTCCCCCCTCAATTACATCATCTTCTCCACCACACACAACTCCTTCTCCGCAATCTCCATTATTAACTGATTCATCATCAACAGTTCCAGGTTCAATTGTGTCACTTGGAGCCCCCCCAGCAGTTGTGCTAGGAGCATATCCTCCTTCTTTATCTCCAGAAACCTTATTTTTATTAGTTTTATCATCTATTGCAACAGAAGTTTTAACTTCTGGTTTTAATCCATTATCCCCATTAGCAACTTCTGTTTTAACAACTTTAGCTAATCCCCCTTCAACAATAACCCCCGCTTCTCCACCTGCAGTTGTTCCTTCTGCATAAGTATGTTCAACAACCCAATTAGAAATCTCATTATCAATTTTATCAATTTTATTTTCAATTTCCATTATTCTATTCTGTTCTACACTTTTATTTACAACTATCTCAGGGGTAAGTGTTTGTCCTTCTAGTCCATTCACCTCAATAACCCATTCTGCAGTTAATCCTGTTTTTTCTTCTTCTAAAGTATAAACTTCAAAAGTTTCTGGAAGATTTTCTTCCTGATTTATTATATTTATTATTTCATTAGAATTTTGTTTTACTTTTTCTGCAGTGTTTAAAGAGACTTTCTCTTGTATCACCTGAAGTTTTTTCCATGCTTGTTCAAGATTTTTATCTGCTTCTTTACTATCCTCATTTTCTGTGTTTACAATAGCAGAATTTACTTCTTTTTCTCTAATCTCCAGAGCTAACATTACTTTGTTATCTCCAAAAGAAAAAAACATTTTTACGCCATCTACAAATCTATTAAAATCGGAATAAGTTTGAACCTGTTCCTGAGCCAAAACTAAAGGAGAAATAAAAATTATTCCTAATAAAAATAAAAATATCACTTCTTTTTTCATTAATGTATAAAAGAAAATATATTTATAATTGTTTTGAAAGTTTATTTTTTCCCATCAATTCCTTCTGATTAAGAAACATAAAAAAGACTGCACCAATAATAAATAGCCAATCAACTAAAAATGTCAAAGCAAGAAATCCTAATGCTATTATCGAATAGATTACAACTTTCCAATTAACTTTTCTTTTCATTTATTATTTAATCTAAGAAGATATTTAAACGCTTTTGTATTTTATATATTATGAAAATTTCAATAAGAAAAGGACTAGGATTTGGTTTAACTTCAGGGATAATAACGACTCTCGGATTAATTGTTGGTCTGAATGCAAGCACAAATTCTAAAATCGTTGTTCTTGGAGGGATTTTATTTATAGCAATAGCAGATTCTCTTTCAGATGCATTAGGGATGCATATCTCTGAGGAATCTACCTGTAAAAAAGTAAGAGAAAAAGAAATTTGGGGCAGCACCCTTTCAACTTGTTTTTTTAAATTTATTTTTGCGATGACATTTATTATCCCTGTTTTATTCTTGGGTTTAACTATGGCCATAATTGTAAGCATAGCTTGGGGTTTATTTTTATTAACGATATTTAGTTTTTATATAGCAAAAAAACAGAAAGAAGACCCCAAAAAAGTAATTGCAGAACATTTGACTATAGCAACTGCAGTAGTGATTATAACTCAGTTAGTTGGGGTTTGGATAGCAAACACTTTTGTTTAACTTTTTTTCTTTACAGGAACAAAATAGATAAACCATATAACCCACAAAAACCAAAGAGAGTCACCCCAATCCCAAGTCAACAATCCGGGAATTCCTAAAAAAGAAAGAAATCCTAAAAATCCCAATTTCCAATTTTTTCTTAATTGTTTTTTCATCCTAAATAAGAACTTGCTGTTTTAATTGTCTCTTTTTGTTTTGGCATTTCTTTATCCTTAAGATCTTTTTTTATTTTCTTTATATTTTCCTCTATCATCTTAGGTAATGCCTCAAGAGTTTCAAAGGGAAGCATTATTCGCGCTATTGCTGATTTTCTTACAGCATCTATAAAAACCAGTTCTGTAAAAGCTTCTTTTTTCACTTTTCCTTTTTTTGTTTTCTTTGCTTTTGTAATTGTCGACATTGCAACATCATGAGCAAATAAAGGGGGGAGGTGTCCTAGATTAATTTCCATAAAAGTTCAATGTAAAACTAATTTTTAATTCTTTCTGCAATATAATAATCCTTAAAAATTATTTTTCTTTATAGTTGTGTGCCCCAGATTGAGATTTATGAAAAATGTAAGAGGTTAAACAAAGAATTTAGTGTAATATACTCTGAAGAAGGAATTCTAAAATTTGGATGCCCAATTGGAGGATTGCGTGAATATAACATTTTCTGTGAAGCTTGTTCAGAAAAATGTCCAATAGTTGAAGGTATAGAAAAAAGAATTAAAAAAATAAAATAAGTAAAAAAGATTGTTTATTTCTTTTTCTTCATCCCTGACATTCTCATCATCTTGAAGATTATAAGCACTATTGCAGATAATCCGACCAAGTCATATATCACCATAGTCAGGGTTGAGCCGATGCCGAATAATGATTCAACTAGATTAAATTGGAAAAACCCAACAAGTCCCCAATTAAGAGCTCCTACAACAACCAAAATCCAAGCAATCCATTTGACTAAATATTTCATACTAACACCTCCTTTATTAAGTAATGTTTTTACAATTTAAAAGAGTTGCGAAAATAAAAAATAAATAAAAAATAAATAAAATAAGAAGATTAATTAGAATCTTCTTCTGTTAAAATCTCTTCTACCGCCGCCACCGAAATTATTTCTTCTTGGTGGTCTTTCTTCCATTGGTCTTGCTTCAGAAACCTTAAGTTCTCGTCCCTGTACGTCTTTCCCATTCATTTCTGAAATTGCTTTTTTTGCAACTTCATCATCGGAAATTGTTACGAAACCAAAACCTTTTGATCTTCCTGAAAACTTGTTCTTTATGAGGGTAACTTCTTCAGGATTGTACTCTGAAAAAAGATTCTTCAATTCCTCATCACTAACAGCAAAAGGCAAATTTCCTACGTGTAACTTCATTTTTTCCTCCTTACAATTTTATAAATAGAAATAATTACTTATCCTAACTAATTTAATACTCATAAATCTGTGTGACATAATATGTTTTTAAACATTT
>CAYSES010000009.1:4735-19412 GCA_964430085.1 Candidatus Woesearchaeota archaeon
CTATAATCCAAAATTCTCAATAAAATTTTCTATAACCTTATACTCCTGAAGAAAATCTTGACCTTTCTTTGTTAATGAAAATGTCTTTTTCTCTTTATCATCAATATCCAATTTAATAAACTTCTTGCTAATCAATTCATTTATGTATTCTTTGAACATCTGTGGAGAAAGATTAGAAGCATATAACAGACGAGTCGGCTTTATTTTCCGGTTCTCCATTATCGCATGAAGTATGTCCTTAATAACATCTAATCTTTCACGTTTTTTTGTTGCCATTTTTTTGTGTAACTTTTACAATCCCATATAAGAACAAAAGGAAGAATATCACGTTGATTATCCCTATATTTATTAATATTCCCGGATTCCATTGAAAATAAGATGCTGCAAGCAAGTTCAAAAACCATGCAGTAAGCCCCAACAACATAGCTACAAAATAGAACCTAAGAAATCTGTGTTTATTTTCATCTTTTTTATAGTTGATATATGCTATTATTGATGCATATGAAAAAATTATAACCTGTGATAAAAACATGAAATAATAAGTCTGCCATAGATTGTCAAGAACTGCGATTATTAATGCAATTATATGAAATATAGCAATCTTTGCATTAAATAAAGAGCTTGCATAGCTCTCCTTAGTAGATTCAATTTTTTTCCAAATTAAACTGTAAAATAAGAAGAAACCTGCCATTACAAGCAAATATTCAAAAATTATCCTTATCAGGTAAGAATAATCAACCGACATATCTGAGAAAACTCCAAAAATATACCTCGCTGCGAAAGCAGCCCCAAAGAATAAAAATGCATTTCTAAAATACCTAATTCCAGTATGAAGACTTAATCTAAAAAATTTATCAGTTTTGAAAACAATAGCAGTACAGATAGTGCTTATTAACAAGGCATATAAAACTTCAAGCATCCATTTATTTTCTATTATTAAGGAGTACAATGTCATAAAAATGAAACCTATTTACCTTTTTTAAAGATTTATATAATGGTGAAAAATATACTTTTCCTATATACTTTTCTTTCTCACGCTTTATAAATAAGTTTTTATTAAAATAATTGTAAAAAAGGTTTGATATTCAAACGAATTTAACCTCATCAACCCCCGGAAGCAAGTAACTGGGCATGATGGCTGACTCGGTCAAAAATCTCCTTATGTTCCTTGCTTCCACAACCTCTTTTTATAAAATACTTAAGTAATTTAATATTCCTGCAAAACTTACCCATAAAAAATATGGGACAAGGAGCCATGCTGCTTTTTTGTTTACTTTTCTTGTAATATATATCATTCCAGCAATTGATAACCATAGCAAAATCAAGTCAAAAAAAGCGTAAAGAGGATTTTTAAGACCAAAGTACAAAAAACTCCAAATTATATTTAAAAGAAAATTTGTTCCAAAGGCGATTCCTATCTTAATTTTTGATAGTTTATTCTTTGCACTGATCCATGAAAGAAACAATGAAACAGCGATCAAGAAAAATAGAAAATTCCAGACAACAGGGAAAACCCAATTTGGAGGAGTTATCGATGGTTTAATTGTCTGGTACCAATCTGTGTTTACGTTTTGAGATGTAAAAATACTTCCAGTAGCTGCAACTAGATAAACAATTACAAAACTTATAATAAGGGTTTTCCAGTTTATTTTTTTCATTGTTGAAAAACAGTTTTCAGATTAGCTGAATCAAACCAAAGTCCTTCTACTAATTTTGAATCTGGACTAAGATACAATGTTACAGTTACCTGTTCTTTTTCAAATGAGCAAATATATCTATACATTTCATATCCCTGATATTCATAGCGTGTGGGGGTTTCTTTGGAGATATATTTTCCACTGGTTTCGTCCAATAATTGTTTAGTTTCTTCAAATTTTGATTTATCCATAGCTATCTTCATTTCTTCTGAGAAATCTTCACTAAAAAAAGAATAATCATCGTCATTTAAGGCCTGCAATAATCCTTCTGCAATTAAATTTATTTCATTTATATTATCTGGAAGTTCTTTTTCCTGAGGCATAGAGGTAGTTTTTCTATAACTAACCCCGATAAAGTATGCAATAATTATAATAACGATAACAACAAAAGCAATAATCCCAATGATTAACCCCATTGGCACTTTCTTTTTCATAGTATTATATAACACGAGTATTTTTAATATTTTCTAAAAAAGAAAGATTTAAAAGAAAAAGGTTTATTCTATTTTTGTAAGTTGGGTAGTTAACTTTCGGGAATCTGACATTAAATTGTCAAGAAATAAAGATATGATTTCTGGTTTCTGAGGAAGGTCCGCCCACCCGCAAACATTTTGTGACAAAGCCACCAGGGAAATCCTGACTGCTATGAAGTAGAGCTCTGTTACAGAAACGACACAGTTCGCTTTGAGTAATGAAACATGCGTGGAACTTAGACAAGCGAGATTTGATGAAACGAGCATCTTGGCTGGTGCAAGACTAAAAAGTCGCATAGTTGAATGTTAACACGTTTCGTTCGCTTCAGCGAGAAACGACAAAAGGTGGCCTATTCCCAACTTACAATTTCTAGATCCAAGATTACATATAAATTTATTGAATAATACATCCAAAATAGAGAAAGGGAAAATATCGGGGGAGAGGTAATAGATGTAAAGATGGACCATTAAAAGGAAAAACATATAATTGCTTTTCTCGGGATTAAGAATTCTTTTTCTAAAAGTTTAAAAGTATACAGTTTATTATTTCTATAATTGGGACCTTAGCTCAGCGGGAGAGCACATGACTGAAGATCATGGTGTCCCGGGTTCGACTCCCGGAGGTCCCATTTTTAAAAACATTTATAAAAGTAAAAAAATTAGTTAATAAATAAAAGATGGCAGACGGATTATCAATAGGATATATGCTTGGTTTAATAATTACACTTTTAGTAGGTATCTTTTGGGTATGGATGATTGTTGATGCTACTAAAAAGAAATTCAAGAAAAAAAGAAATAAGGTTATCTGGCTTTTAGTGATAATTCTTACAGGAATTGTAGGAGCATTCATTTATTATGTTACTGAAAAAAAAGATATGGTAAAGAGTAATTCATTTGGATCATCTGGGTTTACATTAGGTGTATTGAGTATTATTTCCTTAGGGATATTTGGAGTAGTATTATCAATAGTAGGATTTATATTTTGTTTAGTCCAACAAATGAAAAAACCAACAAAATTAGCAAAGGCGGGTTTAATTGTCAATGGAGCAGGATTAATCCTCAGCCTAGTATGGATTTTTTATTTTTCTCCAAGATTGGATGAATTAATGAATCAAATAAATAGCTTCCCTTCAGCGTAAGATGATTAAGAAAAAAAGAGCGCAGATGGAAATGTCTGTGGGTACAATAGTTACAATTGTTTTATCAGTTACCTTGTTAGTTGGAGGAATTTTCTTTATACAAAAGATTTCAAAGAGTGCAACAGGAGTAGTGGACTTAACAGACCAGCAATTAAGAAATCAGATTAACAAGTTATTCTCTGAAGAAAGCAGGGTTTCTATTTATCCAGGAACAAGGCTTGTTGAAATAAAACAAGAATCTACAGATGGGGTGGGAGTTGGTATTAAAAACCTGCTAACAGGAGCATCTGGAGATAAAACCTTTTCATATGTGGTAGTAGTCTCTGATACTGACTTAGAGAAGAAATGCGGTATTGGTGCAGATGAAGCTGAAAGCTGGATTGTAACAGGAAGAGCAGAAAATGATATACCCATACCATCTGGGGATTTCTCAACTCAAAAAGTGTTATTCAATATTCCAGCAGGCTCACCTTTATGTACAATAAGGTTTAGAATAAACGTCAATGCTGGCGAGACTGCTTACGCAACTGATTTCTTTGATTTGACAATAAAAGCAAAATAAATTAGATTTAAAAAATATAATCTCTTAGGACTATCAATGAGTCTAAAATTATATAATACTTTAACAAGGAAAAAGGAAATTTTCAAGCCGATTAAAGACAAGGAAGTAAGAATATATGTTTGCGGTCCTACAATCTATGATTATGTTCATATTGGAAATTTACGGGCATATTTTTTCTCAGATATATTAAGAAGGTATCTTGAATTCTTAGGTTATAAAATAAAAGAAATAATGAACCTTACAGATGTTGAAGACAAGACTATACTAAGAAGTCAGAAAGCAGGAGAAAGTCTAAGAAAGTTTACAGAAAAGTATGAAAAGGCATTTCTGGAAGATATGGGGGCTATGAATATTGAAAAACCAGAAATCATGCCGCGAGCAACAGAACACATAAATGACATGGTTAAGATAATAAAAAAACTTCTTGAAAAGGGGATTGCATATAAAACAAAAGATGGAATTTATTTTTCTATAAGAAAATTTAAGGATTATGGGGATCTTTCAAAAATAAAAATAAAAAAATTAAAGGCTGGAGCAAGCAATAGGGTGGAAAAAGATGAATATGATAAAGAAAACGTTAATGATTTTGCTCTATGGAAATTTTACGACAAAAAAGACGGAGATGTTTTTTGGAATACTGAAATAGGAAAAGGAAGGCCCGGATGGCATATTGAATGTTCTGCAATGTCAATGAAATATCTTGGAGAACATTTTGATATCCACACTGGAGGAGTTGATTTAATCTTTCCCCACCACGAAAATGAAATTGCGCAAAGCGAAGCATACAGTGGAAAAAAATTTGTAAATTATTGGGTGCATAATGAATGGGTCTTAGCAAACGGAAAAAAGATGTCAAAATCTCTAGGAAATTTTTACAAATTGGCAGATATTATAAAAAAAGGATATTCCCCAATGGATCTAAGATATTTTTACTTATCTAAAAATTACAGACAACAATTAAATTTCACGTGGAAAAATCTTGAAAATTCAAAAAATTCTCTTGAAAGACTTAAGAACATAATTCTTGGTTTGGATAAAGATCAGAAAAAAAATAAAAAAAATATTGAGTCAGCAAGAAAACAATTTTCAAGGATAATGGATAATGATTTAAATTTCCCAAGAGCTTTATCTTTCTTGTGGGAAATTTTAAGAGACAATAGATTAAGGGATTCAGAAAAATATGAACTTGCTCTTGATTTTGATAATGTATTCGGACTTGAATTAGGAAAAGAAGAAAAAATTAAAATTCCTGAAGAGATTAAAAAAATTGCAGAAGAAAGAAAAAAAGCAAGAAAAGAAAAAAATTGGAAAAAGGCAGATGAATTACGGGAAAAGATTAAAAAGAAAGGTTACCAAATTAATGATACAAAAGAAGGTTATATCATAAAAAAGATTTTATGGAAATAAAAAATTTATTACTGGGATTAGTAATAGCAGTCATATTTTTAATGTTTTGTGTTTATGGAACAAAATTAATGTATGAAGAGCCAGCATACAAGGATTTCTGCACAGATACATATTATTCTCCTGAAAAACTAATTGATACCTGCAGTATAAGTAATGAATTACAGACTAAAATAGAAAAGTGCCAGAGTTCTGAAGGAATTGTCAGATATGAGTACGATAACAATGGATGCAAAACAGATTTAACTTGTGATTTTTGTAATAAAGATTTTAAAGCTGCCCAAAAAAGTTATATGAAAGATTTATTTTTGATAAGTTTACTTTTTGGAATCATTATAATTATTGTTTCTGTTTTGTTTATTAAAATTTCTGCGGTGTCGGGGGGCCTTATGGCAGGAAGTTTGTTCTTTATAATTTATGGAACAGCAGGTTATTGGGAGTTTATGGATGATTGGATAAGATTTATTCTTCTTGGTGCTGTATTGGGAATATTGATATGGCTTGCATATTATTTTAAGAATAAAAAATTTGTAAGGAAGGGGAAAAAATGACAATTGTACATTATGCAAGTTTTATAGATTTAAAATACAAACCTAAAAAAACTGATTTAGTTTGCCAATTCAAAGTAACTCCAGGGAAAGGGTATTCTTTTAGAGAAGTCTGTTCAATTGTTGCAGGGGAGTCTAGTGTCGGAACATGGACAGATGTAAAAACAATGAGGCCTGAAATAGGGAAAAAACTTGCCCCGAAAGTTTATTATCTTAACGAGAAAAATAAAAGGTGCAGAATTGCATATCCCATTGAACTTTTTGAATTAGGAAATGTGCCTGATGTAATGTCTTCTGTTGGCGGGAATATTTTTGGAATGAAATCAGCTAAATGGTTAAGGTGGGAAGATGTAACGCTCCCAGAAATGATGTTGAAGTCATTTAAAGGACCACAGTTTGGAATCGACGGAGTTAGAAAATATCTAAAAGTTTACAATAGGCCGCTAGTAGGAACAATTGTAAAGCCAAAAGTCGGACTCACTCCTACAGAACATGCAAAAGTTGCTTACAATGCATGGATTGGGGGATGTGATATTGTAAAAGATGATGAGAACTTAACTTCACAAAAATTCAATCCATTTAGAGAAAGATTTTTGAAAACAATTGCAGCATGCAAAAAGGCAGAAAAAGAGACAGGAGAGAGAAAAGTTTACCTTGTAAATTGTACTGCAGAAGCAGAAGAGATGCTAAGAAGAATAAACTTTGTACAGAAACATGGAGGCAATTACATAATGTTAGATATTTTAACTTTGGGTTGGGGGGCCTTACAGACAGCAAGAAATCATACTAAATTACCAATTCATGCACATAGAGCAGGGCACGCTATGCTTGATAGAAACCCTGATCAAGGAATGACTATGGAGGTAATTGCACAGTTTGCCAGGATGATTGGAGTTGACACATTGCATATAGGGACTGCATATGGAAAAATGTCGGGAAGTAAAGATGAAGTTTTGCATATTGAAGAAGAAATGGAATGGCCATTTACAGAACAAACGAAAAAAAATTTATCACAAAAATGGTATAATGTTAAACCAGTTTTGGGGGTTGCTTCCGGTGGGGTTTACCCAGCAATAGTACCAGAGATAATGAAATTTATGGGTAAAGATGTTGTCCTTCAGGCAGGAGGAGGAATTCATGGGCATCCAGATGGAACAGTTGCAGGAGCCAAGGCAATGAGACAGGCAGTTGATGCAACATTAAAAAAAATTTCTTTAAAAGAATATGCAAAAGCGCATATTGAATTAAGAAGAGCACTTGAAAAGTGGCCGAATTAGATAATGGAAAAAGATTATTTGTTTATAGTAAAGACAATAGAAGATATTGGAGATATTCCACGACAAAGTGGGATTTATGTTGAAAAAGAACTAAAAAAGAGTTATCGGGGGACATGGAGTTCTATGTTTGGCAGTTATGAGGTTACAGTTCCAAAAGATAAATGTGTTAAATTGGATGAGCTAGAATGAAAAAATATAGACATGCTATTTTTGCTGTGGTTTACACGGTTTCTAGTAGGAAGGTAAAATATGTTCTCCTAAAAAGAAAAAAACATTGGAGAGGATGGGAGTTTACAAAAGGAAAAATTGAGAAATTTGAAACAAAAAGAATGGCTGCACGAAGAGAAGTTTCAGAAGAAACAGGCTTGAAAATTTTGAAAATAAAAAAATTTAATATTCATGGGAGGTATCTTTATGACAGAATATTAAAAGATCGCCCAGGAGTTGTAGGGCAAACATATAATCTTTTTGCAGTTAAAGTGGAGAAAGGGAAAGTAAGGATAGACAGAACTGAACATTCAGGATATAAATGGGCAAATTTTAAAGAAGCGATGAAAGAATTAACATGGCCAAATCAAAAGAGATGTTTAAAGATTGTTAATGGGTGGTTAGAAAATGAAATTTAGGGAATTCATAACAAAATCAGGCAAGAAAGTTCTAGCAGGAAAAAACGCAGAACAAAACGAAGAACTTGTCAAACAATTTATTGGAAAAAGAAACAGAATTTTCCATAGTTCAAAACCGGGGAGCCCTTTTTGCATTATAGAAAAAATAAAGCATAGCAAAAAAGATGAAAAAGAAACAGCCATTTTTTGTGCTTCAAAAAGTCAGGATTGGAGAGATAATAAGGGGGATGTAGAAATTAATTTCTTTTCAGGAGAAGATATGTACAAAAGAAAAAGCATGAAACCAGGAACCTTTGGGGTTAAGAGATATAGGATTATGATCATAAAGAAAAAAGAAATCGAGAAATTTCTTAAAAATATTTCTACGTAAAATTTAAAAACAATCTATTAAGAAAAAGGGTATGAAAATTAAAGGATTAGTTAAAAATATTAAAGAAAAAAATGATTTTAAATTTTCCGGCATAGATACCAAAATAATGAGTGGTGCTATTCTGGAATTAAAAACAGAGGATGGGGGGATGGTACATGTGGATTTCCCAAATTATCATGCAGGGAGTAACAGACCTTTTCTTATTGGCTCCCAAGTAGAATATATTCATATAAGTGCTGCATGCGGAGAAAAAGAGAGAGTTCATGCAGAAAAATATGTTTTAAAAATTTTAACGGGAAAATTAAAGGATGAGCAATTCAAAACAGTTTTCTCTTATTAACATTTTCCAAACCTATAAAAACTAAATTAAATTTATTTTATCATGGCTACAGCAGAAATCCAATTAGGGAAGAATGGCGTAACAGAGAATTTTATTTATACACTAAAAAACTATTTTAAAAAACACGATCATGTTAGAGTTTCTGTATTGAAGGCGGCAGGGCATGATAAAGAAAAAATAAAAGATTATTCTGATAAAATCTTAGAGAAAATAGGAAAAAAATATACGACCAGATTAATAGGATTCAAGATAATTATAAAGAAATGGCGAAAAGAAAGATAATTACCACCTGTTATAAGAAAGGGGGGTTGTAGCTTTATTTACAACATATAATTGAATTTTTCCTTCCGCTTTATATTGAGTCTTATATCCAAATAGGAAATCAAAAGGATTTTTTTTGGTCGTGACATGAATGAACAATTCACCGAAATCTGCATTTGTTCCCTTAACATAGTCTGATGCATTCTTTTTTATTTCATCATAGAAAGTTGCACTAATAAATGTGCCATTTTTAATATTTCCAGGAAACCCGCCTAATGTTCCAAAAGGAATTAAATTTGAAGCGGGAATAAATTGACTAGTCCCGATAAGTTCATATCCTCCTTTTATCCTTTTTATTAAATTAGCCATTATTCATACAGTTCAAGTTATTTTAAAAGAATTTATGAGAATCAAAATATATTTATGAGCAGCTTGCAGTTGTTGAACTTCCAGTACTATCCCATCCAAAGTAAACACTAGGGGAAGTAGAAGATAATGAAGTTGCACATTCTTCAGGAACATTATCATCTGTAAATGAAGAACAAATTGCATCCAAATAACTTGCAGAGTCTCTTCCACTAGATGACTGAACCCCATTAATTACCAGGGTTGGGCTTCCGCCAACACCGTATTGTTCATTCAAAGCTTTTTCTACATCAAATAATGGGTATGTCCCACTTAACCATGTGGATTCATCTTCCAGATTCTTTGTTACAGAATATTGTTTATCGGTGTTAGCAATACAAGTATTTAATGAAGCAGTGTCTATCCCTGCCTGAGCAAGGCATTTATTAGGATCATTTCCATTTGTGATGTACCCATTAGATTCAACTCCATCTCCTTCCAAGAAGCATTTCACATAATCCAAGAACTTTTCTTGTTGAGTTTCCTGAATACAATATTCCCTTAAATTTTCAGTAACTTCCTTTTCACCATGCATTGCATAATAAACATATCTAATCCTGAAATTAATTTTATCGCCAAGAAGTTCTGCAACAGGAATAAGTCCTTTTTCTGCCTGAGTTCCATAAGGACAAAAACTCATCACAAATAATTCTACAGTTGGTTTGTCAGATTTAGGAATTTCTTGCTGAGTATTAGTGTTAGTACTATCAGAAGTATCAGTTGTTGCTAATGGAACTAATGTAGTTGTGTAATAGGCTCCGTCCTTTGTTAAATAAATTGGGATATCTTGGTCTTGGTAGCTTATTGTAGCTAAATATACCCCAGATTCATCTTGCACATTAACTAAAGTAACTGGAGAATCAACTACATTATTCAAATAACTCATGAGATTATCTGCTGCTTTTTCTTTTGAAACATTACCGGTGAATCCTCCGAAAACAGACGATGCCAAAAGACCAACAATTAAAACACCACAAATTAATGTTGAAAGAATCCAAGGATTTTTTCTTACTTTTTCTGTAAAATTATTTTTTTTATGCGAAGGTTCATTCTCTTTTTTTTCCTCTTCCATTTTAAAGGTAGAAGAATCTCGTTTAAAAACTTTATGGATTTGTAATAACAAATAAATATTAAAAGATAAAAAACAATTTATTTTTAATGGCATACGATATAATCTTGGGGAGAAATGAATCAGATAAAAAAAAATTTGGAAATAGGGGGTTAGTTTTTATTGGAAAAGGATATGTAAAAATGGGGCAGTATACTTCTCTAAGTAATAAAATACTTATGGATGTTGCAAGAAGCCATGTTATTCTTGTTGCCGGAAAAAGAGGATCTGGAAAATCATATACCCTTGGAGTAATCACAGAAGAACTATCCAATCTTCCAAGAGAGGTAAGTCAAAATATCGCATCGTTGATATTTGATACAATGGGGATTTATTGGACTATGAAATTTGAAAATGAAAAAGACAGGCAACTTTTACAGGACTGGGGATTAAAAGCAAAAAATCTTCCTGTAAAGGTATTTGTTCCTTTTGGTCATTATAATGAATATGTAGACAAAGGAATCCCCGTAGACAAGAAATTTGCATTAGATGTGAATGAATTAAAACCAGAAGATTGGATACTTACATTTGGTTTAGATATCACAAATCCCGTATCAATTTTAATTCAGAGGATACTTGGAAGATTAGAGGGGAAGGAGAGGGTGGAAGTCCCAGATATTATTTCCTCTATAGAACAGGATGAAAAAACAGAAATGGAAACAAAGAATGCTGCAATAGGACTTTTTGAAGCTGCAGATGAGTGGGGGATTTTTGCAAAGGGGGGTGAAGAACCAACAAAGATAAAAGATTTAATCAACGCGGGGATTACCTCTGTCTTAGATTTAAGTGTTTACAATTCTATAGGAGCTTTTAACATAAGAGCTTTAGTGATAAGTTTAGTTTCAAGGAAAATTTTTAATGAAAGAATGGATGCAAGAAAAAAAGAAGAGATCCAAGCTGTTTCAAGAGGGATGGAACTTTCTTTTTCTTCAGAAAAAAAAGAAAATCCTCTAGTATGGATATTTATAGATGAAGCTCATGAATTTTTGCCACTTAATGGAAAAACTGCTGCAACAGACGCATTAGTTCAATTATTAAGAGAGGGAAGACAACCGGGAATTTCTCTTGTCCTTGCAACACAGCAACCAGGACAAATTCATAGAGACGTAATGACTCAATCAGATATTGTAATTTCTCATCGAGTAACTGCTCAACCAGATATAGAAGCACTGAATTTTATAATGCAGAGTTATCTTCTACAGGGAATAAGTGGATATATGAATGATCTTCCATCTTTAAAAGGAAGTGCAATAATTTTAGATGATAATTCAGAAAGAATTTATCCGATGAGGGTTAGGCCAAGATTTACATGGCATGGAGGA
Source organism: Candidatus Woesearchaeota archaeon (assembly GCA_964430085.1). Taxonomy (GTDB): domain Archaea; phylum Nanobdellota; class Nanobdellia; order Pacearchaeales; family GW2011-AR1; genus RBG-13-33-26. Next base: position 16,268 of record CAYSES010000009.1, read on the forward strand.
GAAGCTCCTACTGCTATTGAATACAGAAAAGAACTTTAAAATGAATCATAAATTAATAAAGAGATTAGAAAAAATTATAGGTAAATTTTCAAATGAAACAAGAATAGATGGTGGAATTGTTGAGAAAAAATCAAATTGTTGTAATGCTCTTTTAAATTATGCTATGGGAATTAAAGTTCTTTATTGTTCTAAATGCGGCAAGATTTATGAAGAACCAGTGGTTAGATAAGATTTATAAACTCATTTCTTTTCCAAATTTTATCAACAGCCCAGAGCTGATCTAATTCCGAAAGGAATGATATAAAATGACACTAAAAAAAAGTTCAGTATATGAAATAAACCCGCAGGAATATAATTTAAAATTAGCAGAAGCTCTCAAAAAAATTCCTGAATTTAAAGCTCCAGAATGGATTCAATTTGTTAAGTCTACTTCGGGCAAGGAAAGGCCAATTGAAGATGAAGACTTTTGGTATAAAAGAGCAGCGAGTGTATTAAGACAGATTTACAGAAAAGGAGTTGTAGGAGTTAACAGATTAAGGACAAAATATGGAAGTAAAAAGAACAGAGGGGTAAGACCAGAAAAATTTGTTAAAGCGGGTGGAAAGATTATAAGAACGATTCTGCAGCAAGCTGACCACGCAGGGTTTACTGAATCAGTCAAGGAAAGAAAAAGTATAAAAGATAAAAGATTAGGAAGACGGCTTACTGAAAAGGGGAAAAAATTCTTGGAGGAAATAAAATGATAACGAGTTCTTATAGGGTGGAAGGAACTGAAGATGAAGAATCAAAAAGAAAGTTCTTGGCTTTTATGGAAAAAAATTTCGGCAGAGCGTATACTGATATTATAGAGGGGAGTAGAGTTTATCCATATGATTTTTTTAATGTATGCATAAAAGAAGAAAAGAACGGATTTTATTTAAAGATAAATGAATCAGAGATAAAAGGTTACTATCCTGTTTCTAAAAATAGAGTAAATGAACTTGAAGAAAAAATAAATTCTTCTGGATTCAATTTAGAAAGGATCGAAACAGAAAAAAATTGTGAGTATAAAACAGTTATACAAAAAAGATACAAGAATGGGGATTTAGATGTAAAGATTTTTCCAGATAAGGATGACTGTTCTTTCATAAGAAAGAGGTTCTCAAAAAAAGAATATCAGGATATCTTAATTAAAATAAAAAAAGGAGAATTCAGTCTAGAATAAAATGGCAAAAGACAAAACTCCAAAAGAAAAGAAAGTAAAGGAAAAAGTTGCAAAAAAAACTAAAGTTCCAAAAGAAAAAGTAGAGAAGAAGAAATTTTTTGCAAAAAAAGAAAAAACCAAAGAGAATATTCAGCCAAAACTTACAGAAGTAAAAAAGATCAAGACAAAAAAAAGACAAAAAGCCCTTGAAAATAAAAAAGCGAAACTTGCTGTGAAAGCAAGGCAGACAAAATGGGCTCCTGTATGGGTAGTTATAAAAAAATATGGCGTTGGTAAGAGGATACATCCTTCAGCAACAACAAAATACAGAAGATCATGGAGAAGAACTAAACTTCATATTAAGCCACGAAAGATAAGAAAGTGGCATATGGGATAAAAAATGGCAGAAAAAAAAGAAACTTCAGAAAAGATTGAAAGAGAATATATCATTCCACTTAGAAAAAGATGGAGTATAGTGCCGAGATATAAACGAGCAAATAAAGCAGTAAAGACGATAAAAGAGTTCTTAGTAAGACATATGAAAATAAGAGACAGAGATTTGGATAAGATAAAAATAAATAAATATCTAAATGAAGCAGTCTGGTTTAGAGGCATAAAAAATCCTCCAGCAAAAATCAAAGTCAGGGCTGTAAAAGAAGGAGATATTGTAAGAGTAGAAGCAATTGAACTTCCTAAAAATTTGAAATTCAAGAAATTAAGAGAAGAAAAAATAGAAAATGCGGCAAAAGATGTTGCAAAAAAGAGAAAGGAAGAAAAAGCACAGGCAAAAGAAGAAGTTGAAAAACAGGTAGAAACTGAAAAAGAAGAGGAGAAAAAAGAAGAAGGAGAAAAAAAGGCTGCCGTTGTTGAAGCAGGAAAAGAGATGGAAAAAGCCATTGCTAAGACTGAAAAACATACAACAAAAGTAAAATCCCCTAAACAAGAAAAGAATCAAAGAAAGGGGTATAACCAAACATCAAGAGGTCATTAAATGTTTCTAGAGAATCTTGAAGGGGTTCATGAAAGGAATAAAAAAGAGTTAATAAGAAAATTTTCTGATAAGGGTTGGACAGAAAAAGAGATTACAAATCTATATGATACTATAAGAAAAGATATGGAAGGAGAGTATAAAAAAAATAAAAATTTCATACCCACCTTCGCTTTTAAGGATGTAAAAGAAAAATTAAACAATTATAAAAAGTAGTCAAAAATCTTTTTATACCAAAAATCTTTCTTTAACTAATGATAAAACAATTAAGAAAAGAAATAGAAGAAAATGCAAATTCTACACAAGCAGAAATATTTCAAGGATTCTTCAGGACTGATAAGGGAGAATATGGAGAAGGAGATGTTTTCCTAGGATTAAAAGTTCCTGTTCAAAGAGGGATCGCCAAAAGATATCAAGATATAACTCTACAAGAAGTTCAAGAATTACTTGATAACAAAATTCACGAATATAGATTGATTGGGTTAATTATTCTTCATCATAAATATAAAAAAGGCTCTGAAAAAGAAAGAGAGAAAATTTTTAATTTTTATCTAAAGAATACTCAAAACATAAACAATTGGGATTTAGTTGATCTTTCGGCTCCAAATATTATTGGAGATTTTCTACTTAATAAAAAGAAAAAAATTCTTTATGAACTAGCAAACTCAGAGAATTTATGGGAAAAGAGAATTGCAATTGTATCGACAGCTACTTTTATTAGAAATAAAGAATTTAAAGATACCCTAGCTATTTCAAGGTTACTTCTAAAAGACAAACATCATTTAATTCACAAGGCTATTGGCTGGATGTTAAGAGAAGTAGGAAAAAGAGATTTAGAAATTTTAGAAGATTTCTTAAAAGAGAATTATAATAATCTTCCAAGGACAACTTTAAGATATGCCATTGAAAAATTTGATGAAGAAAAAAGAAAAAAATGGCTGAAAGGAGAAATGTAAAAGTTATTTATTAACTCT
>CAYSES010000010.1:0-18761 GCA_964430085.1 Candidatus Woesearchaeota archaeon
TTTACTATTTGCTCTTTTATTTCAGAAGAATTTTCCATTAACGAAAAGAGGAAAGTGTATTTTTAAAGATAGTGAATGAAAGATAGTTATTTTTATAAAAAGAAGCCATTAAAATTAGTTATGAGGTTTTCCTTGATTATTCCTGTGGCTCCATATAGGGGTGCAGAAATCGTAAGAAGTTTAAAAGAGATAGATTTCTCCAAAAAAGAATATGAGGTTATCATAGAAAAAGGAACAAATGCATCTGAAAACAGGAACAGAGGTTTTGAAAAAAGTAGGGGAGAGATAATTGTTTTTCTTGATGATGATGGGATTATAAATCAAGACTTATTAAAAAATGCTGAAAAATTCTTTAACGAATATCCTGAAATTGATATTGTTGGCGGGCCGCAATTAACTCCCTTAGATGAAAAAGGTTTTGCAAAAATTTCTGGTTATGCTCTTTCTTCTAAATTTGGGGGATGGAATACTTCAAACAGATATGAAAAGAAAAAACTTAATCTAGATGTTGATGAGACTTTCTTAACTACTGCGATAATGTTTTGCAAAAGAAACGTCATGGAAAAGATTAAGTTTGATACGAAATTATGGCCCGGCGAAGACCCTAAATTTATATCTGATGCAAAAAAACAAAATTTTAAGGTTGCTTATAGTCCTGATTTGATTATCTATCATAGAAGAAGGCCTACAATAAGAGCTTTGATAAAACAGATTTTTAATTATGGAAAAGTTTCCCCTTTTAGGGAAAAAGTCGCAGATACATTTAGGAAGCCTTTTTTTCTTATCCCTTCTGTTTTTGTTTTATATTTAATTACTTTTTTCGGATCAATGTTTTTTAATACTGCTTTTTCAAGGGGCATATTTTTCCTTCCTTTATTCCTTTATTTAATGATGGATTTAGATTTTTCAATTTATGAAGGAATAAAAAACAGGCATGTGGCCTCAATTTTAGCATTATTATTTATTTTCCCAATAATTCATTTAAGTTATGGAATCGGCAGGATTCATGGATATCTAAAAAAGATGTTTATTTAAAAGAATATATTGTAAATACATAAAGCCTTAAAAGAAAAGACTATACAACTTTTTATGAAGATTTTGGTGACTGGTGGTGCAGGTTTTATTGGAAGTCATTTATGCAGATATCTTCTTAAAAAAGGGCATGAAGTTGTATGTTTGGATAATTTTTTTACAGGTAGAAGCATAAATATATTAGATTTGAAGAAAAGTTCCAAGTTTACAGTCATTCCCCATGACATAACAAAACCAATTGAGATAAGAGAACATTTTGACAGGATCTATAACCTTGCATGTCCTGCATCTCCTATCCACTATCAATTTGATCCTGTTGAAACAATTAAAGCGAATACAATTGGCGTTGTTAATGTTCTTGAATTTGCTAAATTAAATGGAGCACGAGTTTTTCAGGCATCAACTTCTGAGATTTATGGAGATCCATTAGAACATCCCCAAAAAGAAAGCTATAAGGGAAATGTAAATACTCTCGGACCAAGAGCATGTTATGATGAAGGAAAGAGAGTTGCAGAAGCTTTGTTTATGGATTATCATAGAACTTATCGAATTCCTGTAAGGATAGCAAGAATTTTTAATACATATGGTCCAAGCATGGATAAAGATGACGGAAGAGTTGTCAGCAATTTTATTATGCAGGCATTAAATAACAAACCGATAACTATTTTCGGAACAGGAAATCAAACAAGAAGTTTTTGTTATGTATCTGATTTAATTGAAGGAATTTATAGATTAATGGAATCTCAAAACATTGGTCCGATTAATTTAGGAAATCCAGGAGAGTTTACAATGCTTGAGCTTGCAGAAAAGATTACAAAATTAACTAATTCAAAAAGCAGAATTGAATATAAAGAACTTCCTCAAGATGATCCTACTCAGAGAAAGCCAAATATAACTCTTGCACAAAATGTTTTGAAGTGGAAACCAAAAATACATTTAGAAGAAGGATTAAAAGAGACTATAAATTATTTTAAATGGATGATAAAAAAAGAACAAAATGGGCAGAAAAGCCGTTATATTTGATCTCTTCGGGACATTAATCAAGGCAACAAGTCCAGAAAATAGAGCTATTGAATATTTTAAAACAAATGTACAACACTCGTCGGTTCAACGAAAGTTTTGTGGGGCTTTATTTGATTCAAAGATTACTTGGGAAGGATTCTTAGATGGATGTTTTATTAAAAAAGATTCTTCGTGGAATATTTATCTCGAAAATTGTTGTAAATCTTTAAAGATAGATAACACCATAAAAAACCATAAAAAAATATATGAAATTATTAAATCTACACTACTAAACGATGCTCTTTCTTGGATTCCTGAAAAAAGAAATGAAATTTTAGAACAATTAAAAAAAGATAAATATATCTTATCAATTGCTTCAAATGCCTTTCCTCCAACATTAGATTTTATTTTAAATTGTACTAGTTTACCAAGATTTATTAAAAAAGAGAATATATTTGTTTCATATAAAATCGGAAAAGTAAAAACAGATCCTGATTTTTATTGGGATGTATTAAACAAACTGGATATTCATCCTGAAGATGCAATGATTATTGGGGATAGTTGGAAGTCTGATATTTATTCTTCAAAAAAAGCGACAAAGGGGAAGATTGGTGGTATCTTATATGATTCTTGTGAGGGAAAAAGAGATATTGATGGGGGCATTAATGAAGAAATAAAAATGAACAATTCTGAATCATATCGATTTTATAGGGTTACAGAATTTTCTAAAATTCCCGAAAGAACTGAGAATTTTTTTAACAAAATTATTTTTTAGTCTGGCGTTCTAAATTTGCTTTTTTAAGGTCTTTTTTGTTATGAATATGTGTTTCTATAACCGGGCTTACATACCCATTCAAAAGACCTTTTTTAGCTAATACAGGAAAAATATCTTCTTCTAATGAATCCCCTTTATATTGCAGTAGTTCTGGTTCGCAGACAAAGATCGGAGAAAAAACAAGGTAACTATTTTCTGTAATTTTTTGGCGCGGCTTTTGATCAAACCTAATAATTTTATTGCCTTCTAAAAAAACTTCTCCCTTTACAAGAGGATTTTTATATGTACTTACATTTAAGGTAACTATATTGGGATTTTTAAGATGAGAATTCCATAAATCATTAATTTTGATAGAATCAAAAATGATATCCCCAAACAAAACTAGGAAAGTATCATTAATTTTATTTTTTAATAATCTTAAAGAATCTGCAGTTCCATGTGCTGATTTTTCTTCGATGTAATCTATATTTACTCCGTAAGAATGCCCATTTTTCATTACTCCGAATATAGACTCCAGAATTTTTTTTCTTGCAATAACGAATATCTCGCGAAAATTATTCTCTCTTAATTTTCTGATTGCCTTTTCAATTAAAGGGGTACCTTTTATCTCTAATTCAGGCAAGTATTTCCCTTCAATAATTAATTTTTCCTCTGGCCCCCCTAACAGTATAACTGCTATTTTATTTTTATCGAAAGATTCTTTTAAAACAACTTCTATTGCCTGAGACCGATTTCTAACAATCAGTCCATCTATGATTGAATCAATTCTTTTAAGAATTCCTCTGCTAAGAGTTATTGAAATTTTATTTTTCATATAATCCTTTTATTTTTTGATATTTTTAAAGTTTATTATTAGTATGATAAAAGTAGGATTAAATCCTACTTTCCTTTTAGTTCTATTATATAAAAGAGGAAAGTTTTGTTTTAAATTTTTTATTTAATTTATCGGATTAAGTAGGATAAAGGTAAGATTTTTAACCAAAGAATCTAAATAAAAAATATGTCTTTTGAAAAATCAAAATACGGAAAAGAAATAATATATCCTTTCACAGGAAAATTTACTTCAGAACAAGTATCTTATGACTTAATCCCATCATCTTTAAAGATTTCGGAAAATAAAGAAAAAGAAATTAAGGACGCTTTTGAAGAGAGAAAAAAGAGCAATCCCAATTTTTTTGATGGAGCGCTTTGGAGATATGAGGGACATGAGTTTTCTCCCGGGGGCGTTATAATTAGATTAAGCCCAACAAGTTATATGCAACATAATATATTACGGTTCGGAAACTTTAAGGTAAATTATGGGTATATAGGCACTTCTTCCAAGGAAGGATTATTTGAAAAAGGAAAATTGGTTTCAAATTATCCAAACCCCTTTAGTATAAACGCGGTTCAAAGAACACTGGATGGCTATTTATTAATAGGAGTAAAAGGAGAGAAATCCGATCAAGTAGGCCTTGGTGTAATGGGGGCAGGATTCATTAAAAGAAAAGAACAAAATGGACAAAACTTAATTCCTGAAACGATTTTTACAGCAACACATAGAGAATGTATTGAGGAAACTTCATATATGACTAATTCCCCAACTGAAGGGGATATAAGAGACTTTTTCGTGTTGGGAACTATATTTGGCAGCAATCATGATACTACAACTTGCATCTATGTTCCGTTAAAAGTTCAAAAGTCAGAGATAGGAATAGGAAACAAAGAGCATAGTTCTTTAATTTTCTTAAAAGATGATCCTAAATTATTATATAATTTTTTGGAGATAGGGGGAATTTCAACAGACTATATCAATTATGGAAATACTATCTTTGAAACGTATGATCCAAGAAAGAAAAAAGATTTAATGAGTATATTAAAGAATTCTGAAAAAGGGCTTATTCCTTTTGTGGACCATTTAATAGGCGATATAGAACTATATTTAAGAAATAGAAAAACTCTTTTAGAATAAAAAATTATTTAGTTACCTTCCATCTGTGATAATTCCATATTAAAGAAATCTTGTCAACTGTTCTTTTTTTATTAATTTCGTCAGGGATATCTATTATCATATGGAAGAGGAATCCAATACCTACATAAAGGAAGAATACTGAAACATATCCTCCCAATAAGAAAAGAACAATAATCCATTCAATTCCATGAAAAAGATAAAATCCAGAGTATACTTTTTTTCTTTCTTTCATTGGCAAGGAAAGTGTTCTTTTTACATTGTCGTCAAACCAGTGATAAGCCTTGAATGGATTCAAACTTTTCTTTTTAATAAGATAGTATAACATATGATCGCCGTCTATTAAAAAAGACGAAAGAAAAATAATCCAAAGTCCAAGGAGAGAAATTTGTGGAAAAAACATATGAAGGATAATTATAAAAATTAATCCAAATAAAAAATGATATTTCGGCAGCATTTATTTCTCAATTAATTTTACAATATCTGCGAAAGCAGGACGTGTTATTAAGACTCCAATTGTTATTCCAATAAGAGTTGTGAATACAAAACCTCTTAATAATCCAGCACCAGCCCACCATAAAGGCAATAATGAAACTACAGAAGTAAAATATGCTCCAAGAATTATTGTAAAAGCTCTCTTCATTCTTTCTTTTATGCTTAAAGTTTGTCTTTCTTGTTTTGCTTCATCAAGGATAACTATCTGATCATCAACACCAGTACCTATTGCTGCAAGGATTCCTGCAATGCTTGGAAGATCTAAATCCCATTTAATCAAAGCTGCAATTCCTAAAATGATAGTTATCTCAGATGTACAAATAAGCAAGGGGATAACTGAAGATTTAACTCTGTATCTAAGGAATATAATGAGTGATACAAGGATAAGCGCAGCGATTGCCGCATAAAAGATGTATTTTGTGAAGTTATCTCCGAGTGTCGGAGAGATTGTATCTAATTTAACAATTTGTAATTTGAAGGGCAAGCTTCCTGTAATAAGAATTGTCTGCAGTTTATTCATTTGTTCTTGTGCTGAATTATAAGCATCAAGTTTTGTAGGACCTGAACCGGATCCTGAAATCTGAATTCTTGTTTCTGCGATTCCCTTTAAACTTTTTCCGATTAACAGGCTATCCACTAACTTATCATCAAGGTAAAGGTCTAATTTCTTAGAAAGATAATCGCCTTGTGCAGTCGAATTAATATCGAGATCTTTTGTTATGTCTGCTTGTCTTTCTGCAGCTACTTGACTTAGATATACAACGAACTTGAATTCACAACTATATGATTCTTCTGAGGACTGAGTACAAGATGAAATTCCTGACTCCTGGCCGCCCCGTGCAACAGAGGTTATATCCTTGTCTCCGCCGATGAAAACAACATCATCTCCGATTTTTGCTTCAAACTTTCCTTGCTGAGAAATTAAATCTTCTAAATCTTTGGGGGTTGCTCCTGCAATTTCAATTTGTACATAATTGTTTCCAGCCAAGTCATGGATAGGTCTTATGGTCATATCAGAAATACCATAAACATTAAATCGGTTTGTTATGATGCTAACTAAGTCGTTAACTTCGGAGGTAGTTAATTCGTGATCTTCAGCTTTTACAAGAGCTCTTGCTCCCCCACTTAAGTCAAGCCCTTTTTTAAGATTGGTTTTGGGTATGTCTGCAACAGTTATGTTGGGGGGGCTGTCTGAATAAATAGGGAAATCAGAATCTGTTGTTGTTACTACAATTTTTATTTTTTCTCCAGAAGTAAATTTTTGGTGTATTATATTTGAATAATCTTCTGCATTTTTAATTGCTTGTCCGTCTATTGCTGTGATTACTTGATTTTGTCTTAATCCCTGTTCAAAAGCAGTTGAATTTGTTTCTACACTCTTAATAACTACTCCATTTTGTAAGAAGTTAGGAGTTATGAATATCGATAACAAAGATAATGATACAAAAATTATCAAAATCCAAATTTTCCAGGTTAATTTAATCTTCATTTTTCTTTTTCTCTTTCTTTAAAGCATACCATTTAATTATTGAAACATTAGTAACCCATGTATTTAACAAATCAAAGGTTAAACCGATAACCATTATCAAGAAAATCTGATGAAGTATTGATGAGAAGGAACCAACGATTAAAAATGCTGCTAAAACAGCGAATAAAGATGTGAGAGTCATTGTTATCCCTGTCTTGAAAGAGTCAAAGATTCTTTTGTTCAAGCTTCCTACTTCTCTCTTCAAAACTTTATTTGTTAACAGGATATCTGTATCTACAGAATAACCTATAAGCATTAAAAGCGCAACAATTCCTGCACTTGAAATTTCTATGCCCAAAAAATTTACAAGCACAAGTGTCATAAAAATATCAGCAAAAGCGGAAAAAATTACTGCTACAGAAGGAACAAATGTTTTGAACTGTAAAAAAACAACTACTGCCATCAAACCAAAAGCTATTAGTAGTGCTATCAGAAGTTGCTGATAAAAATTTTCGCCTAAGGTAGATCCTGTAAACTCAAAACTCGCATTTTCTCCGTCAATCAATTCATATCCAAGATAATCTTCAAGAATTTGTTTTGCTTTGTCTTTTTCTGTTTTTGTTTCTATAATAACTGCTTTTTGTTCTTTTGTAAGTAAATCCGAGATTTCACGCACGTGAACATTATCTAATTTGTCTGAAATCGCTGCTTTTAAGGCATCAATATCAATTTTTTCGTTAATTGTGATAGAAGTTCCACCTGTCAAAGAAATATCTTTATGTACAATGTCATGGTTATTTGAATAAAAAATTCCCATATAAACAAATCCTATAACTATTAAGAATAGAGGGATTAGCAATAGCAATTTGTAGTGCTTATCGTGAAATTTGATAAATTTTTCCTTGAATTTTGTTTTTTCCATTTTTTAAAATGCGCCGATCGGGATTCGAACCCGAGTCATCTGCTTGGAAGGCAGAGATTCTGCCACTGAACTACCAGCGCGAATAATATTACATCCTTATTTTGTTTAATAAATGTTGCGAATACGCGCCTGGAAGGATTCGAACCTTCGACACCAACCTTAGGGGGGTTGTGCTCTATCCAAGCTGAGCTACAGGCGCACATTTTTTAAAGGATAATCTAATTTAAAAAATATGTTGGTTAAGTTGCTAGGCTTAGTTGATTGCATAGGCGGATTAATTCTGATATTCATTTCTGGAGTAAGTGTTCCGATACTATTTTTTATATTTTTCGGGATTATATTTTTAATTAAAGCGGGGATTGGTTTGTTAAAAGATTTTGCGAGCTGGATTGATTTTTTTGTTGGGGTAACTTTTCTTTTATTTTTTCTTTTTCCTGTTCCCTGGATTATTTGTTTGATTGTTGGAGTATTAGTGCTGCAAAAAGGATTTTTTAGTTTTTTATAATGCGGGAAGAAGGATTCGAACCTTCGTAGGCACTAAGCCACGAGAGCCTTAATCTCGCCCATTTGACCACTCTGGCATTCCCGCATACAAAGTAGATAAATTAATCATATAAAAAGGTTTATAAAAAAAGAGATTCAATGCTTTTTTTATGGAACGTGATAAAACTTTGAACATAATCCCGACCTTTACACCAACAGAAAGAATTGAAGAATTAGGGGACAGAATTGTTAAACTTCATCCCAGATTAAAAGAATACAAAATTTTAAACAAAAAGCCGATTAGGTATTATCACAGGTGTTATAATCCAATACCGGGTATTGATTCTCGTTTTATTCTTAATCGTGGATGCTCTAATTTAACAAAGAAAGGATATGATCTGGAAAGAGGAAATGATATTTTTTTATATATTGTAAATCAACCATTGATGGGTAGAGGGGTGGATTGTAATCCATCAAGAGAAGTTGAAGGAGAAGTATATGATATTTCTATTCAATTGGGGGTAATAACCTTAAAAGATAATCTTTTTACACGATTAGTTAATATTGGAGTTCATGAAATAGGACATATGTTTGGAGCAAAGCATCATAAAAAAGGCAGATGCTACATGAAATTTGGAGCTAGTTTAGAATCTGCAGACTTGTCTTTTTGTAAAAATTGCCTGGAAAGAATAGCACACCATATATAACCAAAGATTTATAAATTGAGCAATTTGTATAAAATTGAAGACGGCCATAATGAGTTGGAAACACCTGTTCCCTTTCCGAACACAGAAGTTAAGCTTCTCATGTTGATTGCGTTAGTGCCCCAAAAGGTGCCAAACAATCAAGCTGCCTTCTTTGTTTTTTTAAAATTTATATAATAAAGAGATTTAACTTATTCATGAAAAAAATCTCAAAAACTGAAGCAGAAAAAAAGATTAAAGATTTCTTCAAAGATATTAGAGAAAAATCTCCAAAAGAGATTAAAAAGATTAAAAGATTTGCGATGAATAATAATATTCCTCTAAAGAATTTAAGAAAAAAATTCTGTAAAAAATGTTTAAGTCCTTATTCAGGAAAAGAAAAAGTTAGAATAAATAATAAAACAAAGAGCATAGTTTGTAAGAATTGTAATCATGCTAATAGATGGAAAATAAAATCTTAACTTTTCTTAAACTTTCCAACTGTTTCAATTAAGTCAGTTTGACCTAAGAACATAGCTCTGCAGCATGCTCTTTCCAAGCCAAGCTCATCCAATACTTTTTTTGGATTTCCGCCGTCTGCAATTTTCTTTTTGTATTCTTCCCAAAGGTGACCGATAGGTTTACCGCATGAAAAGCATCTAACAGGGATTATCATATTATTATCCTTAATCTTTGGTTTATAAAACTTATCCTATTAAAAAGTTTAATAAAGATTATGGATAGACCAAAACAAGAATCTTTAAAAACTAAAATTATTTTTCAAGATAACAAAAAAGGTGAAAAATGAAAAAATGTATCTATTGTGGAGCTGAAGTCCATGAAAATTCTGTAATTGATTTCTGTGAAAATTGTGGAAGAAGAGTTTGGGGGGATAAAATGTTTGCTGCTATTCTTGAAAATATGGAAAGAGCAAGGGATAACGGGGACCTAGAATTCAATTCTGGACAGCTGCAAAATGAAAAAAAAGTAACTTAACTATTGTGATTGATTGTGATTATATTTATAAAAAAAGGAAATAGTAAAATTTTATGGATTATTCATCATTTAGGGGGAGGGATGTTGTAGCATATTTTTCAGAAAATAGGAATACCCTTTGTGTACAAGGAGAGTTAGATGGCAAGCATGAAGAAGAATTAGTTTTCAAAAATGCAAATGTAGATATAATAAATAATGGAAAACTTTTTACTAGTGGTGATTATCTTGAATCAAAAAATGGCCGTTTGTTAAAAGAATCCTTTCCATTAGCATCCTTTAAGGAAAGTAAACTTATCGGAATCTGTAGAGTAAAATAGATTATTCCTTCTTTTTTATTAAATTTTAAAGCAAATCCCCTTAGAGATAGTTTTTTAAATGGAATACATTTTGGTAATTTATGGTAAATAGAAAACCTGTAAGAACCAGAGGAAAATTACAGCTTAGTAGGTACTTTCAGAAGTTAAATGAAGGAGATTTTGTCTCAATTTCACGTGAATCATCTCTCCCAATTAATTTTCCAAAAAGACTTCAGGGAATCACAGGAATTGTAGAGGGGAAGAGAGGAAAAGCCTATATTGTAAAAGTTGCAGACGGGAAAAAATATAAAAAACTTTTAATCGAGCCAATACATTTAAAAAAAATAAAACAAATTAAGAAATAAGATGATAATAAAAAGTGAACCATTAAGCATGGCAGAAGCACTGGAATATATCAAGAAAGGAGAAGGCGAAACAGATGTAGTTGGGTTTATAAAAAAATTCAATAAATTAAAACTAAAAGAAGCCAAGGAACTAAAACAAGAAATAGAAAAACTTAACATTCTTAAGATAAATCCCGAATATTTAGTAAAGATTATAGATATTCTGCCGGAAACTGAAGAAGACTTAAATAAAATTTTTATTGATACCAGCCTGGATGAAGATGAAAGACAGAAAATACTTGAAACAATTAAAAAATTTAAATGATCAAAATGGAAAAAGAAGAACACGCAATCATACTAGACTATTTACCGAACGGGTATCCCTTAGAAGGAAAAATGATGCCTGTAGCCCAGGCTATCGGGAAGAAAAGCCTTGTCTTATTGGAATTAGTCCCAAGGAAAGGAATAACACTAGAACCGGGGGAAGAAGTATATATTGGTGAAGGAAAGCGAGACAAGATATATTATATTCTTGGAAGATTACATCGCGAAAAGTTAACAGAGTCTGCTAAAAATCAACTGGAAGAATTCATAACAAAAATAGTAAAGGAAAGAGAAAAGGAATTTGTTGATTTTTTTAACAAAGCAGAAGCAATAAACAAACGATTACATCAGGTAGAATTGCTGCCTGGTTTTGGAAAAAGACATATGCAAGAAATATTAAAACAAAGAAAGGAAAAGGAATTTGAAGCATTCGAAGATATGAAAAAAAGAATTCAAAATCTTCCAGACCCTGAAAAAGCAATCGCGAAAAGAATATTGAATGAACTAATAAATATAGAGAGGCACAATTTATTCGTAAAATGAAATCGGAACAAAAGAATAATGAAAAGTATGAAGAAAGAATAGTCAGAATTCTGTCAAAAGATATTGAAGGAAAATTAAAAATCTATGTAGGCTTTACAAAAATAAAAGGTGTATCATGGAGTTTGGCAAATGCTATTTGCAAGGCGTTGAACCTTGACAAAAACAGGAAAATCGGTTCTTTGACAAAGGAAGAAATAGAAAAAATAAATGCATTTGTAAAAAATCCAAAAATGCCGCAATATTTATTCAACAGGAAAAATGATTATGCAACAGGAGAAGACAAGCATCTTGTTGGAAGTGATTTGGAACTTCAAAAAGAATTTGATATCGGACGAATGAAAAAAATCAGAAGTTATAAAGGATACAGGCATGCTCAAGGGCTTCCTGTAAGAGGGCAAAGAACAAAGAGTCATTTCAGAAAGAATAAAAAGAAGAGTGTCGGAATTAAAAAGAAAGGAGTTAAGAAATGAAACGAAAGCATAAAACATATTCAAAACCAAAAAGGCCTTTTGATAAAGTAAGGATACAGGAAGAAGCAAAGATAAAAGAGGAATTTGGCTTAAAAAATAAAAAAGAAATATGGAAAGCAGAAGCAAAGATAAAATCCATAAGAGAGAAAGCAAAGAGATTGATTTCTGCAGAGGAAAATGAAAAACAGGCATTCTTTAACCAATTAAAAAAAATAGGATTTGAAGTTAATTCAATAGGGGAAGTACTTTCATTGGACAAAACTGATTATTTAAAAAGAAGACTTCAGACAATACTTGTAAATAAAAAAATTGCAAACACTTCAAAAAGCGCAAGGCAATTAATTGCCCACAAAAAAATTTTAATTAATGGAAAGAGCATAAACTCTCCATCATACATTGTTCCGATTAGCTTAGAAAGCAAAATTTCAGTCAAGCCTCACAAACAGAAAAAAATTAAACCAGAGGAACTAAAAGCAGAATGAAAAAAGAAGAATTAACAGAAGAAAAACCAGAAGAGCCTAAAGAAAAGAAAACAGAAAAAAAAGCAAAGGAAGTTGAAGCTGTTTTGAACATATATACTTCTTTCAATAATACAATCGCTCATGTGACAGACATGTCCGGAAGAACTATTACAAAAGTTACTGGCGGTATGGTTACAAAGCACGGAAGGCTTAAAGCAAATCCAACAATCGCTATTTTTATTGCAAAAAGAATTGCAGAAAATTTAAAGGACTTAAAGGTAAAATCATTATATGTCAGAATAAGGGCAAAGACAGGAAATCCTGCATTGGGGCCTGGAGCACATGCAATCATAAAAAGCCTCACAAGGGAAGGTTTTAAGATATTAAATATATTAGATACAACAAGAGCACCTCGTGGCGGGCCTAAGAAAAAGGGTGGAAGAAGGGGAAGAAGACCATAAATTTAAAAACCAAATTTATAAAATAATAAAATGAAGATAATAGATAAAAAAAATAACCAGATTTCATTTAGCGCAGAATTAGATGAAAGCCTTGCAAATGCGATAAGAAGGTATATCGATCAGATACCAGTACTTGCTATTGATGAAGTTGAAATATCAAAGAACGATTCTCCATTATACGATGAAACAATTGCTCACAGGCTTGGATTAATCCCGTTAAAAATGGATAAAACAATGGGTGAGAACAGCACAGAAAATATTTCTTTAGTTGTCAAAAAAGATGGGATAGTATATTCAGAAGAGATGAAGGGAAAAGTTAGCCCTGTTTATGATAAGATACCTATTACTTTATTGAAAAAAGGACAGGAATTAGAGATAGTTGCTACAGCAAAAACAGGGAAAGGAAGCGAACATTCCAAGTTCTCTCCTGGTATAATGTTTTACAGAAACGGCATAAAACTGAAAATAGACAAAAACTGTCCTAAAGAAGTTGTTAACATGTGCCCCAAGGGAATATTAAAAACAGAAAACGGAAAAATTTCTGTAGAAGAAGATAAATGTGATATGTGTGAAGTATGTGTTGAGTACTGTAAAAAAGTTGGCAAGGAAAATGCAATAGAAATAATCCCGACTAATGAATTGATAATCACTGTAGAAACATTCGGCCAGCTTCCAGAAGAAGAAATTTTTAAAAAGTCAATTGAGAGATTAAAGAAAGATTTGAAAGAAGTTTCTAAAGCTGTTTCTAAATAATTGAATTCTAAAACTTTTTATATTATAAGTTAATGTTATTTTGTATGCGGAGTTGCCGGAGTGGTCAAACGGGACAGACTCAAAATCTGTTGGCTTAGTGCCTACGAAGGTTCGAATCCTTTACTCCGCATTTTCTGTAAGGTTTTTAAACCCATACAATTTTGATTTTTTATGACTGTGAATGCATGGCATGAAGTAGAAACAGGAAAAAATTCACCAAAAATAGTAAATGCAGTAATTGAAATTCCTAAAGGTTCTACAACAAAATATGAATTGGATAAAAAATCAGGTTTATTAAAATTAGACAGATTTTTGTATTCTGCAGTTTATTATCCTGGAGATTATGGCTTTATTCCTGGCACTCTTTGGGAAGACAATGATCCTTTAGACATAATTGTAATCACAAATCACCCAGTTTTTCCATTAACCCTAGCACAAGTAAGAGTAATTGGGGTATTAAGGATGGTTGATTCAAAAGAGAAGGATGACAAGATTGTTGCAGTGTACAAAGATGATCCGAGATTTGAAGAAGTAGACGACATAAAAGACCTCCCAAAACATACATTAAAAGAATTAAAACAATTTTTTGAAACATACAAAGAACTTCAGGGAAAGAAATGCAGCGTACGTGAAATACTCCACAAACAAGTAGCCCATAAGGATATTATAAGAGCTCAGAAAATGTACAAGGACAAGTACAATAATAAATAAATTTATAAAGCAATAATCACTGACAAAATTGTCTGCGAGCGCAAGCGATAGTAGAGATTTATTCTTCTATTAGCAGATTATTGACAAATGAAAAGCAAAACAAAAATAGGAAAACAAGTAGAAAAGAAAAGAAATCCTGATTTAGTTAAGACTATAATAGAAGCAAAGAAAAAAAAGAACTGGCTTGAAGTTGCTGCAATTCTTTCAAGACCCAAAGCAGGCAGAGTAAATATAAATCTTAATAAACTAAATGACGAAGCTAAGGCAAGAGAAACAATAGTCATTTCGGGGAAGGTTTTATCCCAGGGAGAAGTTGACAAAAAAATAAAAGTGGTTGCATTTGGTTTTTCAAAGAGAGCAAAAGAAAAATTGTTAAATGCTAAGTGTGAAGTTTCAGATATATTAAATGAAATTAAATCAAACCCAGACGCTAAAAACGTGAGGATCTTAAAATGAAAGAAGTTCTAATTGTAGAAGATGATGAAGGGTGCATGAGCATTTACAAATATGCTATCTCAGATTTTGGTAACTTTAACATTACAGGGGTTCGTTCAGAAAAAGAAGCAAAAAGATATTTAAATAAAAAATTTGATTATTTAATCTTAGATGGATTTAGAGGCGCATGCTTCAGTTTATATCCTAAAATAAAAGCGGACAAGAAAATTATAATTACTGGGACTGAGGAAATTTTTAAAGCATGCAAATCCAGAAATATTAAATCTTTATTAAAACCAATTAAGATTAAGGAATTGGAGGAATTTTTGAAATGAAAATAATAGAAGGACAAGATGCAGTTTTAGGAAGGCTTGCAAGCTATGCAGCAAAAGAAGCACTTAAGGGAGAAGAGATTGTTATTCTTAATTGTAAAAAAATAGCTATCACAGGAGATAAAAAAAACATAAAAGAAAGCTTTGAAGCGAAAAGAAAGAGAGTAGGAAGCACGCAAAAAGGGCCAAAAGTATCTAGGACAAGTGAAAAGATAGTTAAAACAGCAATAAGGGGGATGCTTCCAAATTACAGAAAAGGAAGAGGAAAAATTGCTTTCAAACGAATAAAATGTTATTCAGGAGTTCCAAAAGAATATGAAGAAAGCAAGAAAATTATATTAGAGCAAAAAATTAATGGTAAAAAAATAAATATTGAAAAAATTTCAAAATGGCAAAAATAATTAGTTCAGGAAAAAGAAAAAGAGCAGTAGCTAAAGCTGTTCTTGAAGAAGGAAACGGAAAAATTTGGGTAAATGGAAGAGACTACACTACACTCAATTTCTTTGACAAATTAAAAATAGAAGAAGTTTTGAAAATTGCAGAATCTGTTATTGGAAAATTAAATTTCGATGTTACAATAACTGCAAGAGGCGGCGGAGAAAAAGGACAAATTGAAGCAGCCAGAGTCGCTTTGGCAAAGGCCATTTCAAAATTTATAAACAAAGACGAATTAACAAAGGCTTTCTTAGATTATGATAGGAATATTCTTGTCGCAGACGTAAGAAGAAAAGAACCTTACAAACCAGGAGATTCCAAAGCAAGAAGCAAAAGACAGAAATCATACAGATAAAATGGAAGGATATTACCCCTTAAGTATTGAATTTAAAGAAGGAGAAACAAAAAAATATAATCTTTCGTCAAAAAGATGTAAAATTCTTAAAGGAGAAGTTTGTGTTCATGAATTAGAAGGAAAAGTAATTCATGTGGATTGTTGGGAAATTGGAGAAAAACGTATAAATGGGCATTGGAAAAAACATATATGTGACAAAACTAAAAAATTATGTTTATTTTATAGTCAGCAAATTCCTCAACTATAATATTTAAAGGGGATGTAATGCTCATCTGGTTCTTTTTTTGGCAACATCAATTCATGAAAAATGCAATTTGATATAAGATGTGAAAGGTATATTAATTCCGGGCCGTAATGAACTCCATGTTTTTTGATAAAACCTTCTACTTTAAGATTGATATTGTCCTGCATGAATAAAGTTATCAAATGTCTTCTATGATCAGGTCTAAGTCTTCCGTCAAGACCAAGTTTGATTTCTGAATCTGTATCTGACATTATTTCTTTGATAAGAAATGGCGCTACTTCAGGAAGATTTGAATAATTTTTTGTGGCTATATCCTGAGGTACGATTGTATAAATATAATTAACACCCATATCACAGCATTCCCTTATCCTGGAGAAAAGTTTAGTATTTGGATGTTTTTTATAATCCCAGAATTCTTTATCATAAGAATAAGATGCGATAATTATTTCTCCTATAGGGGAATTCGGTTTCCCATGGTTTGATTCATCCATACCTACATACAGTGTCGTATTGGACATATGCGTCATGAGAAAACAGGGATTATAAATATTTATGTAAATTTATTCAAAGGAAATGGTCTCATTTCCATTTTTTTCTTGATAAACTTCTTTGTTAAAATATTCTAAGGATTTAAAGAAAAGATTGCATGCTTTTAGGATTAGATATTTATTTTTCTCAGACGAATCTTTTTTATCGTAGGGAAAATTTTTCTTATTTATATTTATTTTAGGGTTAAGCAAAATTGTTTCCCTGCTAAGAGATTTATTTGAGTACAAAATTTGGGGTATATGCCCATCAATGTTTATTATCTCTCTTTTTGAATCTTTATCATGATATAACACATCAGGAACGCCGTCTCCGTTAAGATCAGCTATTGTCACTTTATCACCATCTATTTCTCCGTTGACATGCCACCATTCAGAATAGAATATTTTATTTCTGTCTTTGTCAGGAACTTTATTATATTTTATCTCAAACTCTGGTTTTATGACAGTAATTTGCAGATCCCATAATATAGAATCTAAAGAAGTACTCATGTCTGAGATATTCTTTAAAATTTGGATATAAGCATCGCCTTTGGAATAATTAATTTGATCTTGCACTAATAGACTTGATTTATATTCTAGCTTAGAAATATTATTTTCTGTATTTTTCTCTATTATTTGTTTTGGTTGTTCTGGAGGTTCATAAAGATGTGTGCATGGGGAATTTGCAAAAATTCCGATTGCTGCTGCCAGTAATAATTTTTTTGTAAGATTATTTTCTTTTGCTTTTGGCTTTTTCTTAAGAGATTTCCAAAAAGAATTATAAGGCTTTTTCTTTTTATTCAATCTTGCTTCTTTCTTGATTAACGATTCAATTGTAGTTTTCTTCATAATTAAAAAAGAAAAAAATTATTTATAAATCTTTTGAATGTAACTACTTTTTAGTTAATATTCTTATGCCCATTCTTTCTAATTTGTTTTGTACGTGATTAAATAAAGTTGAGGAAACAATTGGCTGATGAGTTCCTTCATGAATTTGGTTATTGAATTTTATTTTACCTATGTAAGTAAAATTTGTCAGGATTTTTTTTAATCCGTTGACTGAGAGATGATGTTTTTCTGCAAGTTGTCTTAGGCTTATTTTGTTGTTAAGAAAATCTTCAAAAATTTCTTCAATTTCCCTATAGTTCTGTGCCGGAACAAGTTTTCCATTTTCTATGTTATACCCAAACGGCGGCCTTGACATAAGACTTCCATGCATTGCTTTATTAGACATTGACTTTTTCCTTACTATATGGATTGATTTTAATCTTTCAATTTCTCTTTTCAGTTCTTCGTTCTCTTTTTTTAGTCTCTCAAGTTCTTCCATCATAGAAACAAGTAATGAATATTTTTAAAATTCATTGTTGGATAGTTATTTTAAATCCCTAGTTTTCTCTGAACTTGTTCAAATAGTTGTTTTTCTATAATCGGACTATGTTGTCCATCATTTTCTCTGTTTGCAAACTTTACCTTGCCTATATATGTAGAATTTAAAAGCAATTTCTTAATTCCGGCAGTAGTCATGCTGTTCTTTTTGGCTAATTGTGTAAGGGAAATATCGGAATTCAAGAATTCATCATAAATCTGCCTTACTTTCTTTGCTTCTTCTTCATCAACAATCAGTTGTTTATTAAGCAATTTATAGCCCTTAGGAGCCTTTGTGATAAATCCTCCTTCTTTGGCCTTTCTTTCCATTCCAAACTTAGTCCTATCTCCTATTATGTTTCTTTCAAATTCAGCAAATGCCCCAATTATCTGGAACATAAGTTTGCCTGAAGCGCTGGCTGTTTCTATTTTATCCTGCAAAGAGATAAAATCAATTCCCAGTTCCTTGAGTTTGTCTATTGTCAAAATTAAATCTTTCAGGCTTCTTGAAAACCTGTCAAGCTTGTAAATGAAGATTGCCTGAAACTTCTTTGCTTCTGCATCTTTAAGTAGATTAATCATTTCAGGACGTTTCAAGTCTTTTGCAGATTTTCCTTCATCCCTATAAAGTTTGTAAATTTCATAGCCTAAGGCTTTGGCATAATTCTGCAATGAATCTTCCTGAGCATCCAAGCTAAATCCATGCTGGGCCTGGTCCTGAGTTGAAACTCTGACATAAATTGCTGCTAAGGGTTTATTTTGGCTCATTTTCTCCTCTTTATTTGTGAACTTAGGGTTTATAATAGCTTGTCCACAGCAACTTAGGGTGCCCTAAGTATATAAATATTATGATTTTTATGAGGAAAAAGGTTCCGGCAATATAGGTTGTACGAAGTTTTAT
>CAYSES010000011.1:0-2217 GCA_964430085.1 Candidatus Woesearchaeota archaeon
TAAATCTTGTTCCATCTAGAAAAAGTTTTAGGTTTGAGATTTATCCGAATCTAAAAAAATAAAATTTAATTATCCGAATAAAGCGCTCAAACCTTCTGCCGCAGCTTCTTTCTTCTCTTCTACTTTTGTTTCTTTCTTTTCTTCTTTAGGAGCTTCTGTTCCCGCTGGAGCTGCTGTAGCTAAACATGCATTCTCCAATTCCTTATCTATGTCAACTCCCTTCAGGCTTGCAACAAGAGATTTGATTTTTGATTCATCTATTTGCCCTCCTGCAGCTGCAACAACACTTTTTACATTTTCTTCATTAACTTCTTTTCCGAGTTTGTGCAACAAAAGTGCCGCATATACATTTTCCATTTATTTTTCCTCTCCAGAATTTATTTCAGGAGTATTTTCAAATTTTTCTAAGGCTTTTGCATTTGTGTAAGCTTTTAACAAAATAAATTTGATAGTGTCTTTATTGGTATATCCAAGATCTGTAGCAAAAGCAAGTGCTTTTACCAAAGCTTGTTTTAAATCCCTAACTACTTCTTCTGTATCTATCTTAATATCTAAAAATATTTTCTTTTCATTAGCATCATAACATGCTAAAGGTATGAAACTAATTGAAAATGGTTTGATATCCAATTTGCTTAAAATATCTGCTGCTCCTGAAGAAATTTTTTCTCCTTTTTTTGCAACGATTTTTGGTTCTTTAATATTAATTTTTCCTTTATCTATCTGAATCTGAATACCCAATGCTCCAAGTTCACTTATTGCTGGTCCAGGAACAAGGTCTGTCGGTCCTGCAGGAACTTCAATATTATCAGGAGCTTCCTGCCCTGCCCTCGCCTTTGCTGGAGTTTTATTTTTTATCAATTCTGCCGCAAGATCAAAACAATCCATATCAGAAAATAATATTGCTACACTATCTTTAACTTGGTCTTCAATTTTTTTCACTGCTTCTTCTTTAGATTCATCTAAGGCTCTTATTAACAAATTCTTTTTAGGAACTTTAACTATGGCTTTACCTCTTAGTTTTTTTACAATTTCTTGAAATTGGGATGCCGGGATGTTTTTTATAGATGCAATTAATACCGTTTTTTTATTTTGTATAAGATTACCTAGTTCTTTTACTATTTTCTTTTTAGAATCTGGAACATGGGTTATGTGTTGTTTTGTTTTCATATTTTTATTTTTTGTGGTTTAGTCATAGTGAATTTTACTTCAATATTCTTTATGTTTTCTTTTTCTCTTGGCAGAACTTTAAGAATTGCATTATAAATTGTTATGATGTTGTCTATAATCTCATTATCTTTCATACTTTGTTTTCCTACTGTAACTTTGATGCTTGATTCTTTTGTTCTTATTTTTACGCTGCTATTAATTTTATTCTTCAATTCATCTATTGTTTTATCGTCTACATTAATCATGATCCCTAATTGGGGGGAAGGCATTTTTCCAGCAGGCCCTAATACTCTTCCAAAATTAGTAGCAACTATTGGCATCAAACTTGCTTGTGCAATGAAAAAATCATATTTTTTGATTAATTTTTTAAGTTCTTTTTTATCAGAATAATTTTTGAATTCGGATTTTGTTACTGTATCAACATTTTTATTTTTTATTTCTAGAAAACCACAGATTTTTTTATCTTTAATCTTGTGGGGTACAGAAACAAAAAGATTTACCTGATTCTTTTTTATATCAAATTTTTGGAGATTTATAATTAGGTCTACTGATTGATTAAATTTTCTTTCTTTTCCTTTTCTAAGCTCAATTAAAGCTTTTCCCAAATCTTGTTTTAATTCCATCTTAATACCTCCAACATTACGCGCCGCGAACATAGATAATATTCCGTGACGATGTTGTTCAATCGGTAAAATTCTAAGAGAAAAGGTATTTATAAATTTAACTTATCACAACAATCCTTAAAAATCAATCTCTTTTTTCTTTAACTATGGAATTAATAGCATTATTATCTTCTGGCAAAGGAACATGGGCACAGGTATCGGGCTTGCTAAAATATGGTGATTGGGAGAAGGTAATCTTGCTTGGCGATGATTTTGCGAAAAAATTTACTTCAGAAAAACCTTTTGAATTTATCAAGATTGATTTAACTAAAAAGTTAAAAGACTTGAAAGATGAATTTTCTAAAAAATTAAAAGGACAAATTAACGGAACAGAAGTTGCTTTGTCCATAGCAAGTGGCGATGGAAAAGAACATATGGCTTTAATTTC
>CAYSES010000011.1:2317-9095 GCA_964430085.1 Candidatus Woesearchaeota archaeon
ACAACAATCCTTAAATATAACTGCCTTTCTGTAAATTTATGGACTCAGAAAATATTCTTATTAACAACAAAAATAATAAGAATTACTGGAAAAAGGATCTCAAAACAAAATCAACTCTTTCTTATAAGGATGGTTTTTTTGTTTTAGAGCTTCACGGAAATCCTTATGAACGAGGTTTCGCCCATGCAAGTCTTCTTAAGGAACAAATTGAAAAATCAGACATTTGCGCATATTATGGAGAATTCTTAAAGGATCTGTTTAATAGTTCTGATATCTCAACAAAAATTCCTTCATGGTCCCAAAAACATATCAAAAATATACTTGAATGGTTTTATTATTCCCCATTGGAAAAAATGTGTATTCCTGAAACAAGAGATGAGATGTATGGAATTTGTGATGCAATGGGTTGGAAAGATAATAAGAAAAAACAAGCTTTGCGGGCAACATTTGCTCCAGATATAATGGAACATTTCGCAGCGGGGCATATGAAGGGAGCAAAGGAAACCCTTGGAAGCTATTATCTCGGAGGGTGCAGTGGGGCTTATGCACGAGGAAAAGCCGTAAGAGGTAATTCTTGTGCTTTTTTTGCAAGGAATATGGATTTTCCTGGAGTATTCCACTGGGTTAATCCAACAGTTATCTTTGCATATCCTTCAGAAAAGTTGACAAGATTAGAAAATGGAAAAATGAAAGAGACAGAAGAAATTAAACAGCCTTATTTGTATGTAACAACCGCAGGATTTCCAGGAAATGGACTTACAGGATTAAATTCTTCTGGGATTGCAATGGCTACTTTTGTATGTGTTTCAAAAAATTGTTCAAGAAAGGGAATGTCGAAATTGGATTTTAATCATTATCTTTTCACTCGTGCAAAAAACATAGATGAAATCTCTTCAATGATAGACGATTCTGATTTAAAATGCATGTCCCCCCATGCGATAGTTTTTGCTGATGGAAAAAAAGCAATTTCAGTGGAAGTTGATTCAACTCATAAATCTATAAGACATTCTCCAGGATACGATATCCATATCCAAACAAATCATTTCCTTAACCCCTCTTTTAAAAAAAAGGAATTAGAATTCCCTTTAGAAAAAGATTTTACCCTTGGAAGATATTTGCTTATTGAAGCAGCTCTTGAAGAGAATTATGGATATCTTGATTTACAAAAAATGGTTGATTTAATTTCATGCAATCTTAATCTGAATCAAAAAGATACAGGGTTGGTTGGAGATTTTCCAGCTCAATTTAATACCTTAACAAGTGTTGTTTTCAAACTTCAAGGAGAAGCAGGAAACGATTTTAATTCAAAGAAAAATGAACTATGGGTAGCATCAGGAAAACCCCCTGCTGTTTGTTACAACCCATATTATAAATTTGCTTTTAATGAAAAATTTTCATGGGATAAAAAAAATTGGGGGAGAGTTATACGTTCCTCAAGGCCAGTAATAGGAAATACTAAACTAACCCCAATCAATAATAAGATGAAAGAATCACTGATTCATTTTTCCCTTTCTCAAGAAGAATTAAAACAAGGAAAACTCGGGAGTGCTATGGCAAATATTAGGAAAGCAAGAGAACTTCATGATGACCCTGCATATAAATATATTGAAGCAATTCTTAATCTGAGGGATGGGGGGGTAAATGTTTCTCTTAAACAGTTTACTGATCTTAAAAAGGATTATTCATTTGGCCCGACAAAAGATTCTGCTTTGGAATTATGGATTGCAAGATGCTATGATGTCCTTGGAAACAGAAAAGAAGCAATTGAATACTATAAAAAAATACTTGATAAAAGTAAATTATCAAAACATCTTAAAAAAGCAGCGCGTTCTTCAATAAACAAACCATTCATACTTGCAGAAATGCCGAAATCAATAGAATATTTCCTTATGGGTCCTTTAGAATTCTGTTAAATTCTATTTTTCTTTTTCTTTAATCTTCATGTCTTTTTTATCTTTTCCCAAAAGCACAACTCTTGATTCTTTTTTTTCATCAAGAATTTTATATTTTGGAAGAAATTCTAAAATTTTTTTTGCAAGATCAATTATATTTTTGTGATAAGGCATTTTTTCATAAGGAATTCTTTTTCTCGCAAATCCTACAGACATTACCCCTTTTATTTCAACAAACATTGGATCTGCTTTCTTTATTAATTCAGCATATTCTTTTGCATGTTCTTGGAGCATGTTTAGGCCAAGAATCAAGTTCATTCGAAAAACTGTTCTGGTTTTATTTCTCAATCCAGCCATAATCTCTAAGCTTTTATTCAATCTTTCCCACGCATCTTTTTTTGAACTTCTGTGAATTTCCTCATAAATTTTTTTATTGGGCGCATTTACTGAGATGTATAATTGTGTAGGCAATTGTTTATTTTTTTCTAATTCTTTAATTTTTTCAGGATATAATCCGTTTGTTACAAGAAAACTTGTTTTTCCTCTTTTTCTTAATTCCTTAATAAGTCCTCCTATATCCTTGTAAACTGTTGGTTCTCCTGAAAGCGAAATTGCAAATTGCATTGGTTCCTGTGCTTCGATATATTTCTTTTGATTGGCCTTACTTAATTGCCTCTTCTTTGATGTTGTGTCAATATTAAATCCCTGAAGTAATTTCCTTTGTGCTTTTATGCATCCATCAATAATCTCTTTTGGTGAATCTGTTTTTCCTGTCAGTTCATTCCCAATAGTCATTTCAATAGCTCTCCAGCAATGCAAACATCTATTTGGACACCACATTACCGCAGGAGACATTTGACAGCATAGGTGAGATTTTATTCCGTAAAATTTTTCTTTATAACAAACTCCTTCATCCCTAAGAGATTTTTTTGTCCATCTGCAAATTTGAACTGCAGAATGTTTTCCAACAATTTCATAATGCTGTTTTTTTAATGCCTGCTTGACTTTTTCTGGAATCATTAAAAAGAGAATGGTAAAAGTATTTTAAAACTTACCCAAAGATGTTTACTGCCCAGAAAAACATAACTATTACTAGGACTAGCAAGAAAAGATATGTCACAATTCCAAATGTTTTTTTCGCTATATTCTTATTTTTTGTAATCGCTAAAACTGTGAGGTAGAAAAATCTTCCACCATCAAAAATTCCTACAGGAAGCATATTAACTAACGCTACACTAAAGCTTATCAAAATCAGCCACCATAATAGATTATAGATAAATTCAGCAAATCCGAAATTTGCTTTGTAGTAAACATTTGGATCCCTGAAAAATGAAAATAAACTTGTTATTCTCCCTACAATTCCAGAACTGCTCCTGTCTATAAAACCGATTCCGAGATAAGGGGCAGTTTTGTTCCCAGGATATTCTGCAAGCGTAATTTGATGATCTACAAATGCATCTCCTTCAAGATTTGTAATTGTTATATTTTCCCCAGGAGAATATCTCAACAACTCCCCCACTAATTTTTCTCTGCTGTCAATATTTATGCCGTTAATCTTTACAATTATTTTGCTTAAATTAGCTTTTACTGCAGGGGCGTCATCATACAATATCAAAAAATCATTTGTACTGGATTGACCTTCCAGAGAACTTTTCGTTATAAAATATCTTGTATTATTCGCATCTATTTCACTTAACCCAGTCCCATTAACTAAGTTTAAAATTTGTTCATAACTTGCATTTCCTAAACTTATATTATTTACTGAGGAGATGGTAGCAAGTCCTACAACAGAGTAAGTATATGTATCAAACATAATCCCTGAAGGAGTATATGATAGTGAAAAGAAACATACTAAAATTACAAAGAAGAATATTGCAATAAGAACATTAGCAAATGTTCCTGCAGAAAGAACTGCCATTTGAGGAAATATTTTTTTCTTTTCCATCTTTTTTTCATCAAGTTCAACAAAGGCTGCAAGGAAGATTGGCAGGAAGAAAGGAAAAAACCCAAAACCAGTACTTTTTATTTTTACATTTTTATTAACAGCAAAAACTGCATGTGCAAATTCATGGAATATTGCAACTATGGCAATTATAATTATCCAATATATAAAATAAAAAGTCGGTAGATTAAGATTTGGAACAATTCTGTCTATATATGGAATTAGGGGGGTTATCGGCGGTATTTTTATCATTTTGACTATTTGGCTTTGAAATACATAAATCCAGATTATCTTCCCCACAAGATAAAGAACTCCAATCATTAAAACAAAACCCATAATGACAGAAACCCAACTTAAAAAATTCAAAAGTTTTCTATGATTTTTTCCGAATCGATTTATTATCTTAACGCCAAGTTTTGTTCTGTAAAGAAGCAAAAGCCCTTCTTTCTTCAGATTTTTTCTTTTTCTATACAAAAAAGAAAAAGTAAATACTAAGAACAATGCTAAAAGTATAAGATCGTACCATATGAAGTTCATCTCTTTTTACCTATTTTTTTCTTAAGGGTCTAAATGCATTTTTTTTGCATTTCCTACATCTGACTTTTCCCTTTAAAATCTTTTGAGGGTCAGACTTAATTTTGGCATGGCAACTTTTACAAACAAAAACGTTCTTGAAAAGTCTGTTTTGAGCTTCTTGTATTTTTGCCATTATAATTTCCTCTTGATTATTTTTTCTCCTTCAACATCCCAGTACTCCACATTTGAGTTTATTTCAAGTTCTGATTTAATGTCTTCAGGGCATTCAACTTCTAATGTTTCAAAATTCTCCAAATCCATTATACTAACTTTGTCTCCGATAGAAAGTACTTGCCCCTTTCTTTTTTCAACTAGCGGAACTTCTATCCTTTCATGTCCTGGAACAACAAAAACTTTTTTGTTTCCTGTGATTATGCCAACAGCTTCTATCCTGCATTTTGCATGTCCGTGTTTTCCTGTTTTACTGATATCTATCTTTTTTACAGTACATGCTTCCCCATCAACAAGGATATTTGTGCCTGTTTTTATCTCGGTTGCATTTATTATTTTTAAAACCATAGTTAAACCATCAAAAATAGATTTATAAATATTTTTAATTCACAAGCTTTAAAAAACCTTTTGTCAATCTTCATCTATGACTTTACAAAAAAAAGATTTCATTGAAATTGAATTTACCGGAAGAATAAAAGACGGAGAAGTTTTTGATTCAAATGTAAAAAAAGATCTTGAAAAACTAAATCCAAAAGCAAATCCAAAACCACTAATTTTCTGTTTGGGTGAAGGGATGTTCCTTAAGGGAATTGATGATTTCTTGATAGGGAAAGAACCTGGAAAATATCAAATTGAATTGCCGCCAGAAAAAGCTTTTGGTCCTAGGATACCTAAATTTGTTCAGATGATTCCTATGAAGATTTTTAAAAGTCAAAATTTAAATCCTCAACCAGGAGCAGTATTCAATTTCGACGGAAGAATCGCAAAGGTTTTGACTGTTTCGGGCGGAAGAGTTATGGTCGATTTTAATAATCCATTGGCCGGAAAAGATGTCGTGTATGATATTAATGTTATTAAGAAAGTGGAAGATTTGAATGAAAAAATAAAAGCTTTGATAAGTTTTCTTTTTAGAAAGGAATTTAACTTCTCTGTTAAAGATAAAAAAGTAATAATAGAAGTTGAAAAAGAAATGTCAAAATTTGTTGAAATGTTCAAGGATAAATTTAAGGATATTTTAGGATTGGATTTGGAAATTAAGGAAATAGAAAATTCTCCAAAAACACCACAATAATTCTTATAAATCTATTTTAATTATTTTAAAGATGGCAGATGTCTATAAAAATGGAGGTTCTTCAGTACTACCTAATGTCTCTGAAGAAGTCAGAGAAATTGACAGGGAATTGGAAGAATTAATCAAAAAACAATCAGCAAAAATAAAAGTTATTGGTGTTGGTGGGGCTGGAGGTAATTCCCTAAGCAGAATGAAAGAGATAGGGATTAAAGGAGGAGAATTAATAGCTGTGAATACCGATGCTCAGGATTTATTGTATGCAAATACTGATCAAAAAATATTAATTGGAAAAGAATTGACTCAAGGATTAGGCGCAGGAAGCAATCCGAGAGTTGGTGAAGAAGCAGCAAGGGAATCTGAATCAGAAATAAAAAAGAAAATTGCCAATTCTGATATGATATTCATAACATGTGGGATGGGTGGAGGAACTGGAACAGGTGCAGCTCCATTTATTGCAGGACTCGCAAAAAAACAAGGAGCTTTGACTATCGGAGTTATAACTCTCCCCTTTACAATTGAAGGACAAAAAAGAATAGAAAATGCAATGGACGGATTAGAAAGAATGCAGGCTGTTGTTGATACACTTATTGTAATCCCTAACGATAAACTTCTTGAACTTGCTCCAGAACTTCCATTACATACTGCTTTTAAGATAGCTGATGAAATTCTTACAAATGCTGTTAAGGGAATAACAGAGCTGGTTACAACAACAGGATTAGTAAATCTTGACTTCGCAGATATTAAAGCTGTAATGGTTGATGGCGGAGTTTCTTTAATAGGAATGGGCGAATCTGATAGTGCCCAGAGAGCCATTGAATCTGTAGAAAAAGCAATACAAAATCCTCTTCTTGATGTTGACATCTCAAATGCAACTGGGGCTTTAGTCAATATAATGGGTGGTCCGGATATGAGCCTTGATGAATGTAAAAATATAATAGAAGTAATCGGAAATAAATTAAGCCCAGATGCAAAAATGATTTGGGGAGCACAAATTGCCGACGATATGGAAAAGTCTATTAGGGTTTTATTAATAGTTACAGGTGTTAAAAGTTCTCAGATTTTTGGGAATGGGGAATCTATTGATGACTTAAAACATAAAGAAATTGAAGAAGAACTTGGAATAGA
>CAYSES010000011.1:9195-13684 GCA_964430085.1 Candidatus Woesearchaeota archaeon
AATCTTAAAAACCCTTATCTTCTTCTTAATAAATGAAAATATTTACATCACTAAAATCTTTTATTGGAAAGTGTAAAAGGGTTTGGATGGTTTTGAAAAAACCAACAAAAGAAGAATTTCTGAAAATTGCAAAAGTTTCTGCAGTAGGGATAATGATAATAGGCATTTTGGGATTTGTCCTCTCTCTAATTATGAAAATTTTTGTAGGATAAGATTTATAAACCCTTTTTTCAACTAAATTATATCTTTCTAAGATGTTAAGTCTTAGACGGAGCTAAAGATGATTTTCATAATAAAAGTAACAACAAACAAAGAAGAAAGAGTAATCGAAATGATTGCAGAAAGAGCAAGGAAAAAAAATCTAAATGTTTTTTCTGTTTCAAGGCCACATGGTCTTAGAGGCTACATTCTTTTGGAAGCAGAGGATAGAGAAAGTGCTGAAGAAGCTGCTTTTGACCTTCCTTATGTGAAAGGGATTATAGGAAAAACAATAAGCTACGATGAAATAAAGAATATGGTCGAACCTTCTGCAACTACAATTTCTATAAAAGAAGGGGATATTGTTGAATTAATAGCAGAACCTTTCAAAAAAGAAAAAGCAAAAGTTTTAAGAATTGATAAACAGAAAGAAGAAGTTGTAGTAAGTTTGCTTGGAGCAGTTGTTCCATTGCCAGTTACAGTTAAATTAGATAATGTTAAAGTTATAAGGAGAGATGAAGAAAATGAATGAAATAAATGTATTAGAAGAAAATTATCATGGCGCAAAATTATTAAATTACATAGCATCTGAACAAATTCTTCAGAACTATGATAATTACTCTGAGAAATATAAAAAAGTATTTGAGTTTGCTTTAGAAAATTCAATAATACTAGATGAAAAATTAAATAAGATAATTAACCCTTTATTAAACTAAACAATAAAATGCAAGTTAAACTTTTAGTCGATG
The DNA here is from genome assembly GCA_964430085.1 of Candidatus Woesearchaeota archaeon. Classification (GTDB taxonomy): domain Archaea; phylum Nanobdellota; class Nanobdellia; order Pacearchaeales; family GW2011-AR1; genus RBG-13-33-26. Next base: position 10,143 of record CAYSES010000011.1, read on the forward strand.
GCGGAAGTATGAAACCAGGTCCTGCACTTAGTCAGAAGCTTGGTCCCTTAGGGATTCCTATTAATCAAGTTATTCAAAAAGTAAATGAAGCTACAAAAGCTTTCAATGGAATTAAAGTTCCGGTTGAATTGCAAATTGATGCTTCAACTAAAGAATTTGATGTTAATGTTTTTTCACCCCCAGTTTCAGAATTGTTAAAAAAAGAATTGGGAATAGAGAAAGGTTCAGGAGATCAAAAAAAGATAAAAGTTGGAAATGCTTCAATAGAACAAATAATTTCTTTAGCCAAAACAAAATTCCAGAATCTTTTATGTAAAGATATTAGATCCGCTGTAAAAACTATTGTTGGGACTTGTGTTAGTTTAGGGGTATTAATTGAGAGTAAACCTGCTGCAGAAATTGAAAAAGAAATTGATGAAGGAAAATATGATAAAGAGATAAATGAAGAAAAAACAGAAACTTCAGAAGATAAAAAACAGAAACTTGACGAATACTTTTCAGAAATAAAGAAAGAACAGGATAAAATCCTTCAACAAGAACAGGCTGCTAAAGCTTCTGAAGAAGCTGCTAAAGCTGAAGTGAAAACTGAGGCCCCTGCTAAAAAATAAGATAATTTATAAATAAAAAATTATTCCTTTTTTCCATTGGGGCTGTGGGGTAGCCTGGTAGCCTTTCAGGTTTGGGACCTGACGACCCCGGTTCAAATCCGGGCAGCCCCATTTAAATAATAAAGATAAAATGCCATCAAAATCAAAAAAATCAAAATCAGCAGGAAGATTCGGAGCAAGATACGGACGATCAGTTAGAAATAAACTTGTAAACGTTGAACAAAAACAAAGAAAAAAACAAAAATGCCCTTATTGCGGGAAAATAGGATTGAAGAGACTCTCAAAAGGGATATGGCACTGCAAAAAATGCGACAAAAAATTTGCTTCAGATACTTACTACCTAGGATCTTCAAATAAATAAAATACAAAATTACAATGGTTGCTTACAAATGTTTCAAATGTGAAAAGAAAGTTCTTAGTACCAACTTAGATAAGAGATTTGTTTGCCCTCACTGCGGCAGTAAAATTTTCTATAAACCTAGGACCAAGATAAAAAAAGTTAAATCAGAATAAGATGGATGAAAAAAATATTCAGGAAATGCAAATTCTTGAACAAAGATTGCAGAATTCAATTCTCCAGAAGCAAGCTTTTCAGATGGAACTTGCTGAAACTAATGCTGCCTTAAAAGAAATAGAAAACTCGGGCGATGAAGTTTTTAAGGTGATTGGACAACTAATGATCAAATCTGAAAAATCTAAAATTCGGGAAGAATTGAATAATAAACAAAAAATTCTTGAATTAAGGATAAAAACCTTTGATAAACAGGAAAATTTGATCAATGAAAAATTGAACAAGCTTCGAGAAGAGATAACAAACTCTATGAAGAACAAATAAATAGATATATGTGAAAAAAATTACGAAATCTTTATAAATATCTTCTATCTAAATTTACCATGGTCTTTGATAAACTCAAAAAAGTTTTTTCAGGAGGAAAAGGAGAAGGCGCTCAGGAAGATTATATTGAGATAGATTTGGATAAAGAAGAGAAGGATAATAAAGTTCTTGTAAAACTTTTTGTTTTAAAAAAATACGAGGATGTTAATCCAATCTTAAATGCCTTAAGAGAAGGATATACTATTGCTATAATTGATATAAAAATCTTGAAACAAAAAGATCCTATCGAATTAAAAAGAGCTGTGTCAAAAATTAAAAAAACAACAGACGCTCTTGAAGGGAACATTGCAGGATTCGGGGAAAACTTATTGATTGTTACACCTTCTTTCGCTCAAATTCACAAAGATACCGTCCAAGAATCTAAGGGAAACAAGTTTGAATAATTCTAAAAATGAATAAAAATCTCGATAAAAAGAAATTATGGAGAGAGATTGATACCCCTACTTTCTATGGTTATATTTTTTTATCCCTCCAAAAATAATTAATGAAATGAAAGAAGCAAATAAAAAAGGTAGGCATCTCCTTACGAAATCATTCATAAAGAGACATTATAAAATGCTTGAAAAATTTAAAAAATCTATTAAATATCTTAAATGTGATATACAACCTGGGATGTATTCTTCAGAGAAAACTATAAGTTTTGAAAATTCAAAAGGAAACACTATTAGTGGATTTTCCCAAATGAAGTTATTAAACAAGATAAACTAGAAGTGATCGTATTAAAAGCAAGGAAAAATAAAAGTCTTATCACCCCCTCAATTTCCAGCGAAGGAGCTTATGGGTTCATAGGATGTAATCTTAAAACGTATGTAGATAATAAATATTTGTTAGACATACCCCAAAATTTATAATTCTTAATTTTATACTTTAATTATGAAAACATTATTTATTCCTGCTCAAATTAAAACAGAGATTAACATAAAAAAAATACAATCTCTTAAATTGCCTAAAAACATAGCCATTGCTTATTCAATACAATATAAGGAAATTGCAGAAAAGATCAAGAATATTCTAGCTAAGAAACATAACATTACTAAAATATTACAAATCTTGGGGTGCAGCAATCCAATATTCTCAAAAGAAACTCAGGCAGTATTATTGATTTCTTCAGGAAAATTTCATGCTGTTTCTTTGGCGATCGAAAGTAAAATCCCTATTTATATACTGGAACATAATAAATTAAGAAAAATATCAAAAGAAGAAATAGATTCTATTAAAAAGAAAAAACTTGCTTCATATATGAAATTCTTAAATTCTGAAAAGATTGGAATCTTAATCTCAACCAAACCCGGCCAAGAAAGGCTAAAAGAAGCACTTGGTCTTAAATCTAAATTAAAAAATAAAAAATCTTATTTGTTTATGGGGGGTGATATAAACATAAATGAATTTGAAAACTTCCCAGATATTCAATCATGGATTAATACTGCATGTCCAAGATTAGACTTTGATAGTTCTATTATTAATAAAGGAGATTTAAATCTTAGCAATTCCAAAAACAGTCTTTAAGGCAACTATAATTGTTGCTGGAACAAACAAAGTAAGTAATGCAGCAAATATTGATGACACAGTATCCCCTGCACCAATTCCTATTAAGGAACCAATGGCACTTTCCATACCAAATTTACTAACTATCACAATAATCGCTCCTGTTATAAGGAAGGTTTGTGAATCTCTTCCCGTGGCATTTATTGAAGTTCCTACAACTATTCCCAATATTACTAATATTAAATAAATAAAGCTGCTATATTTTGTTAAAGCAGGAATAGGGATAAGGTTTGCTGAAATGCCTATTATTATAGCAAGTATAACCCCAATCAAGAAGGCCCATGCACCAATAGAATTTTCTTTTGATTTAATCACCATATATTAAAGTACTCATTGAAATATATAAATTTTTTCATATTATTTAATTTAATCTATATTTTATAAAACAAAAAAGCTTATAAATCATCATAACTGCAAAATGATTACAGATGAAAAACAAAACATTTTCAATTTTGGGATTAAGCATTCTAGTATTAGTTTTATTTATGAGTGCA
>CAYSES010000011.1:13784-16636 GCA_964430085.1 Candidatus Woesearchaeota archaeon
AATGTATATGCAGACGATGGAAATTTAGATGTTAGTATTGATGATTTATCTGTTGAAAATGGATTTGGCCCCGACGATACTGAATGGTACCCTCTCGATGAAATAAGGGCAAAAATAAATGTAGACAATACTGGGGGGGATAAGATAAAGAGCATTAAGGTTCAATGGGGTCTTTATGACACAGAAAATGAAAAATGGATTGTTAATGGGAAAGAAAGCTCTTTCAGTTTGTCTGATGGACATGATACTACCATAACTGTAAATTTCCAGATTGATAAGCTTAGTAAGTTACAAGAAGACAATACTGATAATTACAAATTCTATGTATGGGCAACAGGTAATGATGAAGATACTAGTGAAAAAACTTCAGTTTCAACTTCAGAGGATGTTACCCTTGATATAGATGATGACTTTGTTGTAATTGATAATATTCAATTTTCTTCAGATACAGTTTCTTGTGGGAGTGAACTTCAGGTAACTGCAGATGTTAGTAATATAGGAAACAGCGATGAGGATAATGTCTATGTCATAATTTATAATAAGGAATTGGGGATAAATCAAAAAGTTGAAATTGGTGACATAAACTCATTGGATTCAGAGAATTTAGACGCAACCATAAATCTTCCTAATGACGCAACAGAAAAACAATACGATTTAATTTTTAGAGTTTATGACGAAGACAATGATATCTTTGAGAACGACAATAGTGATGAAGCAGAATTTTTTGCTCCTATTACTCTTGACAGCTGCTCAACAATTCCTCCAGCTTCAGTATCAGCTAATGTTCTCTCTGATGTTAAATCAGGACAGGAGTTTGAAGTTAAACTAACAATTACAAATGCAGATACTAAAGTAAATACATTCAATATAGCTCTAAGTGGTTATTCAACTTGGGCTTCATTAGTAAATCTTGAAAAAACTTCTGTAACATTAAATGCAGGAGAATCACAGGATGTTTTGATAAATCTAAAAGCAAATGATGATGCTTCAGGAAATCAAAATTTCAATGTAGAAATTACTGAAGGAAACAAGTTTTTATCTCAATCAGTTCCAGTTACAGTAGTAAAATCATCTTTCTTCCCTAGTATAACTGGGTTATTTACTTCAGGAAACAATTGGTACTTATATGGAATCGGAGCATTGAATCTCTTTTTAGTATTAATTATAATTGTTGTTGCAGTAAGAATTTCTAGAAAGAAAGAGTAATTTTAAAATTATTTTTTAAAAATCCTTTGATAAATCTTTTTACCAAATTTAGTTTCTTTTTCTGTTTTGAGAATCATTGCTCCTATTGTATAACCAATAATCCCTCCGGCAATTATATCACTTATAAAATGGAGTCCAAAATAAACTCTTGAAAAAGCAATAAGCACAGCAAAAGCTATCCAGAATTTTTTTAGTTTTGGAAATTCTTTATTAAGTATTGGTATCGCACAAAACGCAATCATTGCATGAGAAGAAGGAAATGAAAAATTCCATACAGACTGACTTGCTTCTTGCAATCTTGGAATTAATGAAACAATCCCCAATTGAAAAGGCCTCAATCTCTGAATAGTTATTTTTAATATAAAACTAATCACAGAAGAAACTCCAAGACAAAGCCATAAAGGAAAAATCCATCTTCTTTTATGCTCTCTCCATAAAAAAAGGGCAGTTAAAATAAAGAAGATGATTATCGAAGAACTTATTAAAGTTATTACAAGAAAAAAATTATCTAGAATATAATCCCTCAAAAAAGAAACCCCCCTTACTAGTTCATTATCAAAATATAAGCTAACAAAAATTAACATTATAAAAAAAAGATAAATAAACACGATCCGATTCTTTTTCATTTATTTTTAAAAGTCAAATTATTTAAATATATTTATATTTTTACCACAATGAAAAAAAGGTTTAATTCACTTATAAATTTGGGGCTGCGATATTCTATTTTAGTTCTATTTGGGGTACTTGGCGTTGGTTTTTTTCATATTATTTTGTATCCACTTACAATTTATCCTGTTCTTTTTTTACTTAAACTTTTTTTCGATGCTTCTTTAATTTCTAATATTCTTTTGATCGAAGGACATTCTATAGAAATAATAGGTCCATGTCTCGCAGGTTCAGCATATTATCTCCTTTTAATTCTAAATTTATCTACGCCCAAAATTAAAAACAGAATTAATCTTTTGATTTTTTCTCTTTTTGTTTTATTACTAATAAATATATTGAGAATTTTTACTCTTTCAGTTATTTTTGTTTCTGGATCCCCATTTTTTGACCTTACTCACAAATTATTTTGGTATTTTGGGAGCACCATATTTGTTGTAGGCATATGGTTCCTCGGTGTAAAAATATTCAATGTAAAAAAAATCCCCTTTTATTCGGATATAAAATTTTTATTTAGTCTAAGAAAAAAGATTAAGAAATCCAAGAGTTCCAATAAGCATTAAAATTCCTGCAATAATTACCCCCAAGGCTATACTCAATATGCTTCTTTTTCTGTCTAACCCTAAAAGCCAGGAAATTAAACAGCCACTCCATGCACCCGTTACTGGGAGAGGCAATGCAACAAATAATGTTAGGGCTAAAAATCCCATTGCTGAATATCTCTTTTCAAACTTATCAACTTTTCTTTGAAATCTTTTAACATAAGCATCAAAAAATTTCCTGTAGATCCTTACATTTAATAAAACATGATGTATGTTATCAAGAAAATAAAAAATAAAAAAGATAATTAAAATATTAACCAACAAAATTAACAAAAAAATACTTATTATTGGAAGATTATGGTCATTTGCATAAATTATTGCTAAAGGCAAGCCGCCCCTTAACTCACTTATTGGAAGAATTGAAAGGATGAGTGCATATAA
>CAYSES010000011.1:16736-18298 GCA_964430085.1 Candidatus Woesearchaeota archaeon
TTAAAATCATTTGTAAGATTTATTACGTTGAACTTTTTTATTTGAGAGACGGTTCCATGAAAAACTACACTCCCTAATTGCCTTGGATCAGTCCTCAAATAGATATTATAATCTGCTTTTTGCCCAGTATCATAAATCCCCATAACAAACTTTCCATTTTCAATGATCCCTGGTAAGGATGTTTTATACAATGTTAATTGCCCCATTTTAACAATTTCAAAATTGACTCCTTCAACTTCAAAATTATTGGTGAAATAGATTATTAAGTAAACTGCAAAAAATAATAAAACAAGACCTGCCATGATAATTGCAATATTTCTTAAGATTTTATTTTCTTTTTGAATTTGTTTTTTTGAAGGAACTTTCTCTGTTTCTTCTATCTCTTTGTGAGTTCTTATTGTCTTTTTTTTACCATTCTCAATTTCAAAAACTTCAGAAATTTCCTCTTTTGTTCTTACCTTTTTTTCTTTCCCCTTTTTTTTCTTTCCCCTCTTTACCATTTTCTTAAACCTTCATTCTCCTTTATAAATTTTATTGCACTCCAATTATCTTAAATAAAAAACTATCACTAATCTTTGTCAAATCTTCTTTTTTTCCACTTATAAAAACACAATTTCCATCTTGTTTTATCTCGGCATTATCGCTTTCTTTTATTATTATAAAATTATCACTGCAATTTTTTATGGGTAAATTTTCAGAACATTTTTCATCTCCCATACATGCATCTTGCACCCTTTGGACTATCTGATTTTGGTAAAATAAATTTCTATAAATCTCTGTTTCGGCTTCTGAATTCTCAGAATTAAAATATAAAGGTTTATCATTGTATTCATTAAGAGTTTTTAATGTAGAATTTATGCTTTCTACTTCATTGGGATTATACTTAAATGAAAATTGAAAATCTCCTATGTTAGTATACCAAATTCCAGAATCTTCTATAAATTTGAAACCATTATAAACTAGTTCACTTTGATTTGAATTTTCTCCTCTATTAAATGCGTACCCAACAACACTAACCAACATAATTAAAACTAAAATCCCCCCTACCGCAAATTGTTTTATTCGTCTTTTTTTGGTCTTTTTATCTTTTGAGATTATCTTTCTCATTATTAAAGTTCTATTTTATTATATAAAAATCTTTCCAGAACTCCGTTTAATTGATTAAAAAAATAAAAGAAAAAGAAAAAAATAAAAAATTAACCTTATGCGCTTTCAGTTACAAGTTCAGCACTTGTTGCAGAAGTTCCTTTGTACTTCTTACCTACTGTTGTGTCAACAGTTTGTGTTCTTAGGTAAGTAGCAGCATTTACAGTATCAGCAGCTTCATAACCCGCTACAACTAAAGCAATCTTACCACTTGAGTAAGTACTTGCCATGCTTTGGATCAAGAATTGTCCTGAACCAACGCCAGTTTTTTCAGTAAAGTCGCTTCCACATGCACTTCCTAACAAGTTAGCAGCTACAGAGTTAATACAGCTTCCACCAACAACAATTAAGTTCTTTGAACTTACAGAGCTAACTTCAGAGTCTTTTACAAGAACATCTCCAAGTTGTGTTGCTCC
>CAYSES010000012.1:0-11180 GCA_964430085.1 Candidatus Woesearchaeota archaeon
TATAAACATCTTCTCCAATTATCAATGCCCCGCCTCTCCTTGGAGTATCCGGAGTCATATCTCTTAAAGTTTGAGAATCAAGAACTATTTTTACATCCCCATTAGAATGATAAATAACTGCATCGCCAGTATCGAAAAAGTTATCCATATAAGCACTTTTTATTTTAGCATCAGAATTTCTGACATCAAGCCTTCTTTGCATTAATTGAGCTGTGTTCATAGGAACTCTGCCGTCGGCGATTAATTTCGGCATCTGCTCTGGATTTCTGCCGTAAAATTCCCTATATGCTTCTCTTGATAAATTTAATTTTAATGCCATAGTTTCTTTTAGAAAATTATTATTTATAAAAATTTATATGTTAATAACTTGTATAAAAAAGTAAATAAAGTAAGTTATATCCAAGATATTTTAAGTTGTCAAAGTCTATCATAATCGAATTCATTTGCAATAAATTTGTACCCAAACAATATTTTTGTGTTCAGATAGACATAATACATAAGCATTTTCCAAAATTTATTTTCCAATCTTCTTGGAGAAACAAGAATTTTACCGGGTTTTTTAAGCACTCCGAATCTGTATCCTTTTCTGGCAGCTTTTTTTGCATATTCTGAATCTTCACCAAATCCAAGCCTTTCATCAAATCCCCCAATTGAATCATATAAATCAGCCCTTACAAACATACATTGCTGCATGAATGGTCTTTTTGTGTTTTCAAACAAACTGATAAAAAGATTTGTAACAGCATAAAATGAATTGAATCTAAAATTCTTGGATTTGTAGTATTCTAAATTTTTTTTATTAAAGGGCATCTGGAATGTTCCTGCAACATCAAGTTTTCTTTGATTGAATTCTTCTACTGCTCTTTCTAAGAAAGATTTTGAAGGCAAGATAACATCTGCATCCACAAACATTAAAAGATCAAAGTTCTTTTCAATTGCCCAATGTGCACCATTATTTCTCCCGACACTTGGCGAACCACCCTTTACAAGATCACAATTATATTGCTCTGCAATTTCAAAAATATTATCTATTGAATCAGGATGATCAGCGATTATTATTTGAAAATCTTGGAAAGTTTGTTTTTTTAAAGATTTGATAAGAAGCGGGATAATCTCTTTTTCGTTTTTTGTAGGGATGATTATTGCCAGTGGCATAATAAATTCAAGTTTTAGGTATTGATATAAGTTTCCTCTATCTTTGTAATTCCGTTATCCTTCTTGAATTTTATAACATTTTCAACAAACCCTTCAATTTTTTGTTCATGGCTAACTATAATCAACTGTTTAACATTTAATTGCTGCAATATATCCCTCATTTTATCCAGTTGCTGTTCGCTAAATCCATCTGTTGGTTCGTCAAGAATAATAAGATCCTTTGTTTTTATCTTGCTCATTAATGAGTTAATGACCTGATTCAATGAAAGTCTGTATGCCAATGCTATTGCAGTTCTTTCCCCCCCTGATAAGTAAGCGTAATCTATTTCATAATCCTGCTGTTCTACTATTGGAGTAAAATCATCACTTAACCGAACATTAAAATTATCTGAAACAAGTGTATAAAACCATTCTGCAAAAAGTTTAGAAAATTCTGTTTTAAGTTTGATCATAACATTTTTTTCTATGAAGGATATAAGTGAGACAAATTGTTTTGAAAGCCAGTTTTCAAGTTTTACTATGTAATTTAATTGGGATTTAATTTTTTCTGTTTTTTCTATTTCTGTCTTTAATTCTTCTATTTGCTTAGAGAAAACTTCAATTTCTTTTTTCAGTTCTGCAACCTTTATTTCTGCAATTCTCTCTTCTTTTAATGCATTATTTAATTCCCCCTGTTTTTCTTCCAGCAGATTAGCAAATCTTGTAAGGTTTAAAACAGAACTAACCAATGTATCAGTATGTTGTTTTAATAATTGTATATCTTTTTCAAGAGCGACATTTGATTTTTCTATTTCCTTAATTTGATTCTGTTTCTCCTGGATATCCTGCAGTTTAATCCTTAATATTTTCATGTCAGTAAGTTCTTTTTCGGACAAAGAAATTTCTTCTTCGACATTATTCATTTTTTTAATAATATTTTTCTTTTCCTCTTCCAAGTTTGCGATTTCTTTTTTGGATTCTGCATCATCATTGTGAAGCTTATTTAATACATTAGCACGATAAACAGAATCAACATTTTGAAGGCATGTCGGACAAATTTCCAAATTTGATATTTGTCTTTCAAGTTTTTTGTCTTCTTCAGATTTTAAAAGCAGGGAATTTATTTTTGAATTAATCTCAAGATTGATCTGTGTTAGTTTTTCTTTTTCTCTTTTGTTTAAAGAAATATTCTGTTCTAATTGGATTATTCTGGATTCATCAAATTTAAGCTGCTGGATTTCAGAAATTTGTTTTTTGAGTAATTCCATTGTCTTTGTGTTTGAAAAAATAGTTTCATTTTTATTAAGCACCATAATCTTTGTTTTTTCAATTTCCTGCTGGAGTTTATTTTTTTCCTCAATTTTCTCAGAGATAGCATCTTTTTCTTCCTGAATTTTTTTTCTTTGTTCTGTTTTTAGGAATAATTCTTTTTCGATTGATGATAAATTAAGCTGCTTTTCTTCTAATTCATTTTCCTTGGATATGATATTAAATTTGGCCTGTTCAAGATTTGCTGTCATCCCTTCCTTGAGTCTTTTTTCTTCCCTTAATTTTGCAGCGATTATTGAAATATTCTCAAGTATTGTTTTGTATTTATCAATACCAAAAACATGCCTCAAAGTATTTATCCTTGTTGCAGAATCTTCAAGGATTATTTGTTTCATTTCTTCCTGAGGTGTGTAAACAGTGAATTTGTACAGGATATTTTGTTTTTTAGCAAATTCAGAGGGATATTTTAATAGTTCTAGGATTTTTCCTTTTAATTCTGTAACAGAAAGTTCTTTTTTTTCATTATTAATTACAATTGAACAATAATTCTGAGAAATTGTTTTTCCTTTTTTCAAAGTTCTTTCGATGATTATCTCCTGATTATCTATCTCAAACACTATTCTTACTTTTCCTTCTTTTTTCCCGTTTTTTAAAAGAGCAGAACCTCTTTGTCCGGGCTGCAATCCGAACAAGGCGAATTCTATGGCCAAAAGAACTGATGTTTTTCCTGAACCGATATCACCTGAAAGAAGTGTTGATCCTGCTGTAAAATTTATTTCCTGATTTTCATAACTTCTTATATTTTCTAAGATTATTTTTTTTATTATCATTTTAAAATTTCAGAACCCTCCTAGCCTCATCAAGCAATCGATTGGTAAAACTTTCTATTTTCTCTCCTTCCTGTTTATCGATTGACAGGGAATTTATCAATTGGGGTATGAATTTGTTAAAATCAACAGGATTTTGTTCAGAATAGAGTTTTATACATTCTTCTTCAAGATTATCGATATTTTCTATCTCAATTGCCATTTCAACTTCTTTTGTTTTTAAGTCGTGAGTATTTCTCAATAAAAAGAATGCTTTTTTTCTTGAGGTATATTCCTCTACCTGAGAAAATTTTATATCGGAATTTTTTCCTGATTCTAATTCGCCGCTAATTCGTAACAGGACTATCTTATCTTCAATGTCCCTTTTTTCTAATTCTGAAATTATTTTTTCTGTAGCATTTACTGCATTTTTAATTTCAACATCAACTAGAACAACATCTTTTATTTTAAGTTCTATTTTCCTTAAATTGTCTTGCAGATCTGTATCAACTATATAGAAACGCCCATATTGCAAATCTTCTAATTCCTGGAAGTTATTAGGAAAGATGGGGCCAGGGTAAACAAAGTTCTGATATTGAAAATCCATATGCAAATGACCAAGGGCATAATAATCTGCTTTGGGGAGAAGGTCTGTTTCAATTGCATCAATAGGCAATGTTCCTTTTGCCTTGTCTATTGTTGTGTGAAGCATAAATATTTTGAACATTCCCGGAGCATCATTTAATTTAATCTTCCTTAAATCTGCAATTTCAAGCCCTGATTTTTTCCCAGGATAACCATAAATAGCAACACCCTTGTAGAGAACTGGATTCAGTATAATTTTTTCTTTGTTTTCTTCTATATCCATAACATTCTTACAAAAACCTGCTTTTTCCAGAACATCAAGGAAAGTCTTTCCTGAAATAGAGTAATCATGACTTCCTGCAATTATAAAACAAGGAAGTTTTGCTTCCTTAAGCCGTTTAAACTCTGCGAAAGTTTCTTTTAAAATTTCTATTGGGGGGTATGCTGAGTCAAACAAATCTCCTGAAATAAGAATAAAATCCACTTTTCTTTCAATGCACTCATCAACTGCTTTTCTAAATGACTGGAAATTAAGATCCTGTAGGGGCTTTTGTTTCCATCCTCCTAAATGAACGTCTGAAATATGTGCAAATCTCACCATTTTTTCCTCATTTTTTAGATAGTTATCCTTCAAAAAGTTTATAATGGTGAATAAATAAATGTATATATAAAATTGATTGTGATAAAAGCGATGAAATTTTCAATACTATTCGGTGGAAAAGCAGGCCAGGGGCCTAATATACTTTCTGAGATATTGGGGAAGGCTCTGATAAAGAGGGGGTATTATGTTTTCGTTTCAAGAGATTATCAATCTTTAATAAGAGGCGGGCATAATTTTAATGTTCTTACCTTCTCTGATGAACCTGTTTATAGCAATGAATCAAAAATGGATGTTATTGTTGCATTGGATAAAAATACAATTGATGTTCATAAAAAAGAATTAAAAAAAACAGGAAATATAATTGCAGTAGAAAATAAAGGAAACATGTACTTTGCAGGGAGATTATTCAAGATTCTTTGCATGGATTTTACTGTTCTTGAAAATGAACTTAAAGCATTAAAAGGACGTTTTGAAGAAAATATAAAAGAAGCCAAAGAAGGTTATGAAGACGAGAAAAAAACAGCATGCAAAGTTCTTAGCAGAAAAAGCAATCTTGAAGTAATGAATGGAAACAAAGGAATCTCTGAAGGCGCAATAAAAGCAGGACTTGATATTTATTTTGCATATCCAATGACGCCTGCAACAAATGTTATGGGAGAACTCGCAGAAAAGCAAATCGAAAATAATCATATTGTTCTTGAACTTGAAAATGAAATCGGAGTCATTAACGCAGCTATCGGAAGTTCAATGACAGGAGCAAAGACAATGATAGGAACTTCTGGAGGAGGATTGGATTTGATGTCAGAAACATTGAGTCTTGCAGGAATAGCAGAAACCCCTCTTGTTATTTATAATGCAACAAGACCTGGGCCTTCAACAGGACTTGCAACTTATACTGGACAAGGAGATTTGGATATGGTCAGGCATACTGGGCACGGAGAATTTCCAAGAATGGTTTTAGCTCCAGGAGATTCAGTAGAATGCCAAGAATTAACAAGCCAAGCCTTTTATTTTAGTCAGAAATTTGGAGTTCCAGTTATTATTCTATCAGATAAACATCTTGCAGAAAGCCTTTATACCCTAGATAAAAAACCAATGATTACCCCTTCTAAAAAAATGGCATCTTTAAAAAAATACAACAGTTATGAATCAGATAAGTTTGGATATATGATAGAAGATCCTGTTTTAGTAGATAAAAATGTTGAAAAAAGATTAAAAAAAGAAATGGATATCGAAAAAGAAGCAGAAAAGTTTAATCAGATTAATGTTTATGGAAAAAAAGACTCAAAGAATGTTATTATAGCATGGGGGAGTACAAAAGGAGCAATCCTTGATTCAATTAAAGGTTTAGATGTTAAGTTCTTGCAGATTTTGTATCTTGTTCCATTCCCAATGAATGTAAAAAAAGAACTTGAAGGAAGGAACATAATCTTAGTTGAGAATAATGCAACAGGTCAATTAGGGAAGTTAATTGCAGAAAAAACAGGGATTTTCATAAATGATGATAATAAACTCCTAAAATATGACGGAAGACCTTTTTTATCTGATGAATTAAAAATGGGGATTGAAAAGAGATTAAAATGAATGATACACTGTTTAATAAATTTAGTTTAGATGATTTGAAAAGAGGATTAGGAAGAATAATAGAAGAGAGAAATAAAGCTAAACATATAGAAATGATTAATGAAATATGTTACCTAAATTTTAGAAAGTTATTAAAAGAGAAAAATGCGTGGGATGATAAATATGAAAAATTATATGAAAAAGCAAAAAGAGGATTTCTAAACAAAGATGACAGCAAATAATTTAAACACAACTGCAAAACCAACATGGTGTCCTGGATGTTGGAATTTTCAGATACTTGCAGGAATAAAAAATGGAATTTTAGATCAGATAAAAGAAGGAAAGAAAAAAGAAGATTTTGCAATTGTTTCTGGAATCGGATGTCATGCAAAAATATTTGATTATATAGACCTTAACGGAATTAATTCGATACATGGGAGAGTCTTACCTACATGTTTAGGATTAAAAGTTGGAAATCCAAATTTAAATGTGATCGGTTTTTCAGGAGATGGTGATGCTTATGCTGAAGGAATGGCACATACAATTCATGCTGCAAGATTTAACGCTGATCTAAAATATTTTGTGCATAATAATCAGGTATTTGCTCTTACAGTAGGTCAACCGACTCCCACAACAGAGTTGGGATTTAAGGACAAGACCAATCCATTGGGAGTAAAGTTTTATCCATTAAATCCAATAAGATTAATGCTTGCTGCAGGAGCAACTTTTGTCGCAAGAGTTTATGCTGTAAAAGAACAGATAGAATATGTTTTCAAAGAAGCAATGAAACATAAAGGATTTGCTTTTATAGAAGTATTACAACCTTGTATAATCTTCCATAACGATAAGGGATATACTGAAAAGACATATTCATTAGATGACGTTAAACATGATAAAACTAATTTTGAACAGGCTTGGGAAAGGGCAGGGGAATTTGATTATAGCGTTGTTAACAAAATTCCCTTAGGAATCTTTTATCAAACACAAAAACCAATTTTAGAAGAACAATATCCACAACTTGCTGAATTGAAAAAAAAGAAAATGTCATGGAAAGACATTGAGAGATAATTCCCAAATACATAATCTTTCAAAAAATAATTTCTCACATCCAACTTCTTTTTCCTTATATCCTAATTCTTCAAAATTAATTTCAGGAGAGAGTGATGAAGTAATCAAAAATATTTTTCCGTTTTTTTCAAGATGATCTTTAGCCTGCTGCAAGAATTTTAAAATTATTTCATTTCCTTTTTTCCCTCCTGTTGTAGCTAGCTTAGAATCTTTCGGTTCACGCATATCTTCAGGGAGATACGGAGGATTGAAAATTATTATATCATATTTTCCTTCTATCTCTTTAAACAAATCTGAATGAATGCAATTAAATCCTAAAAGATTACAATGATTTACAGATTTTTTGTCTATATCAGAAGAAAAAATATTTTTTAACCCAAGTTCTTTTGCAGTCTCTAAATGAATCCCTGATCCTGCTCCGATTTCAAGAAATTTTAAATCAGAATTCTTTTTAAGCAATTCCGGAAGTTTTTCTTTTAATATTCTTGACATGAGGAACGAATCCTCTGCTGGTTTGTAAATTGACATTTTATAACAAGAAGAAAATTAGTATAAAAATCCCTATCAATATAACAACTGTAGCTATAATGCTGATGAATAATAATTTTTTATTTTGCTTTTTATTTCCGTAATCTGAAACCTTCTGAGAATTATTTTGTGCTATTGGGATATTCGGTGTTTTTTCTGGAGTCTTTTTTTGTGAAGAAAAAAGTTTTGTAAGCATAGATTGTTTCTTCTTTGGGACGGGGTTTGATATTGTTTGTTGTGTTTGAGTGGGTGTGGATTTCATTGGCTGCGCTTCACCTTTAGACATCAAAAACTGTGCAGCTTCCTCAATTTCTTCTTTTTTGTAGCCTGCATTAAAAAAAGATATCATAGCTTTTTGAAGAGTTTCACCTCTTTCAAGACCTGCCTTTAGGCCTCCTAAAATTTCCTCATTAACCATGGGAGTAATAGGAATTTATTATTTAAAAATATAAGCAAAGCACAAAGAATTTAAAGGATAATACTCATGGCAAATTATGGGATCAATAAAAGAACTATCGAATATCGCAGAAAAAAATTTAAAAAAAGAAAAAAAGAATTATAAAAAAATTATCCCTCCAGAATTAGTAAAAGTTCTTGGACAAATCCAAGTTTTCCAAACCCCAAGATTAGCAAGAGAATTATGGGATATTGGAGAAAAAATTTTTAAAAAAGAAAAAGTGTGGAATCATTCTAAAAAGTCAAGATATGTAACTTTCAATCCATCGCCAAGGGAATACTATGATATATGCCATAAAAAAATACAAAGAAATTTTGATAGTTTAATGTTTAATCATATAGATGTAGATAGGATTGTTATAGAAAGCACGAGTCTTACTAGATTTAAGAGTCTGTTTTATTCCCATGATAAATTGCGTGGAGAAATTTTATCTGTTTTGTTGATGGATGGGGAAAAAGAAAAAGCTTATGTTAGCTTTCAATAATCACAACCTCAATCTTTGTCCGTTCTGCATTAAATGACATTCTTTCCCTGCCCTGAATCCCATTTCCTTTGCAAGTTCAACCATTGGTGCAGTGTGCATTAATGATCCGTGAGCAGGGATTATATTTTCGGGGTGTATCATTGAAATTAAATCCCTCAAATCTTCTCTCCCAGCATGACCAGAAACATGTATATTGTCAAAAATTCTTACACCTAATTTTTTTAATCTTTTATCTAATTGTTCTTTATTAGCAGCGTTTATCGGAGTCGGAATTGTTTTTGAAGAGAAAACAGCATTATCTCCTGAATGAAATTTAAAGGGAAATTGCCCTCTTGCCAATCTATCCATTATGCTCCCCGGTTCTCCCTGATGCCCTGTGCATACAATCAAAGCACCTTGTCTGTTTTTATCAACTTTTTTAAGAACAGATTCAACTTGTCTTTTGTAACTTAACAATTGGATATCTTTCTTAAAGGGGCACATGCCGACATCAATTGCAGAAGAAACATATTTTTTCATACTCCTACCCATGAAATAAATTTTCCTGTTTAATTTTTTTCCAAAATCAACAATACTTTTTAATCTTGCAAGATGTGAAGAGAATGTTGTCACAAAGATGGCAGAATTTTCATTCTTTATTGTTAAAAGAACTTCTTCAACTAATGCCCTTGCTATTTTTTCGCTTGGAGTTTTTCTTTCTACTCCTGAATAAAGAGAATCAACTATCAATGCTTTAATCCCTTCTTTTGAAAGTTTTTTTAATAAAGTATAATTTGGAGGCAATCCCAAAACAGGAGTATTATCAAGTTTGAAGTCATTTGCATAAAGAACAATTCCTTCGGGAGTGTGTAACGCAATCATTGAAGTCTGGATTGTTGAATGAGTTATATTAATAAAATCAACCTGATAAGTATAACTTTTTCCCTTAACAAAAACAGAGGAATTAGGATTTACTGATTTAAGTTGATTAGGTAGTTTTATTCCATCATCTTCAAGTATCTTTTTTAAAACAGTCATTGTAAAAGGAGTTCCATAAAGAGGAGCTTTATATCTATAAGCTATGTAAGGAGCAGCACCTATATGATCAAGATGAGCATGTCCAAAGAATACAGCTCTTACTTTATCCCTTAATCCAAGTTTATCAAGAATTAAATCATCAGGAAAAGCACCTATACTCCTTAATTTTTTTTCAGAATAAGCTTCATTTTCCTGTTCTTGTAGTTCTACAATTGCCGGAAGAAAAACTCCTAAATCAAAGATAAATACATCATCTCCTGTTTTAACTACAGACATATTTTTTCCTACCTCATCAAATCCACCTACTGTATAGATTTCCATCTTTTATATTATTTAGAAATAATAGTTTAAAAAGTCTTTTAGATTATTAAATATATGAAGTCATTAAAACCAAGCATGAGAGAAAAGAAAAGATATCTTCTAGTTAAGGGAAAAGACTTGAAAAAAAACATTGAAAAAGCAATTCTTGATTTTATTGGGGTTTTAGGAATGTCGAAAACAGGCTTGGAATTTATTAAAGAAAAGAAAGATTTTGTAGTAATCAGTGTAAATAGAGGGGTGCTAGACTCTGTCAGAGCCTCGCTTTGCATATGGCCGCAAAAGATGGAAGTAAAGAGGGTTTCTGGAACACTAAAAAGCCTAGGAAAAATTTAAAAACCATTATTTCTTGTAAAATTTGAAGAGAAAAGGAAATGTAAACTTAAATTATTAGTTTCTCTATGATTAAAATGGATATACCATTAGACATACAACATCAACAAATGGGTTATGACAGAACTGCGACAATGTTCTCACCGCAAGGTCATTTACTCCAGGTAGAATATGCAGAAAAAGCAGTAAGACTTGGAAGTTCAAGCATTGGAATAACATGCAGTGATGGAGTTTTTATACTTGCAGATTTAAGAACAGATGATAAATTAATTGTTTCAAAATTAGCAAACAAAATTTATGAAATTGATTCTCACATAATCTCAAGTGTTGCAGGTATTTTATCTGATGCCAGAGTTTTAATTGAAAGAGCACAGGTTTTAGCTCAACAAAACAGAGTTACTTATGATTCTCCTATTGAACCTGAGTTAGTAATAAAAGATCTTTCAAATTTAAAACAACAATTTACACAATATGGTGGAGCAAGACCTTTTGGAGTTTCTTTAATGATTGCAGGAATAAATAACAAAAAACCAGAACTTTACACAAGTGATATTACAGGAAATTATCTTGCTTATCATGCTAATGCAATCGGAGAGAATGACGATAAGATTAAGGAAAAATTAAGAGAGAGTTATAATCCAAATTTAACAATAAAAAAAGGAATAAAACTTGCATTAGACATTTTCAAAGAATTAACTGAAAAATTCAATATAAACAGATTTGAAGCATGTTACATAACAAATAATGGAGAATTAAAAAGACTGCGCGGAGCAGAATTAGAAGAATTTACAAAATGAGTTTATTAATGCTTGCACGAGCCATCACAAATGAAATAAAATTTTTTGAACAGTGTACCCAGTTTTACGGGGACATGAGAAATTCAGATATATTCAAAATAAAAGGAGTGATGAGGGAAAAACAATATAGTTTTCCTGGATTCCAACAAAGGTTTTATCCTTTAAGGATTATGAGCCAAGATAATATCGGAAATAAAAATTACAAAAAAATAAGATGACA
>CAYSES010000012.1:11280-17345 GCA_964430085.1 Candidatus Woesearchaeota archaeon
ATGACACAAACAACAGCAAGAATAAAACAAAACGGAAAACATTTTGAAATCATAGTCAATCTTGAAGATGCTTTGAAGTTCAAAAAAGGGGAGACTTCTTCTTTTGAACCTGAATCTGATAGAATATTTACAAATTCAAAAAGTGGCGAAATTGCATCAAATTCTGATCTAGAAAATGCTTTTGGAACAACAGACGTCTCTGAAATTGCAAAAAAAATAGTAAAGAACGGAGAAGTATTAGTAACCCAAAACTACAGAGACGAAGAAAAAGATAAGAAGGAAAAACAGATGGTTGACTTTCTTTCAAGGAATACACTTAATCCTCAAACAGGAAATCCTCATACTCCAGAAAGAATAAAAAAAGCATTGGAAGAAGCTCATGTAAACATAAAAAATGTTCCTATTGAAAATCAAGTTAAAGAAGTTTTAGAAGCAATTAGCAAAATTCTTCCGATAAAAATGGAAACAAAAAAGATTAAAATAACGATTCCTGCGATTCATACAGGAAAAGTTTATAATATAATAAGTCAATATAAAGAAGAAGAAAACTGGCTTAATGATGGAAGCTTAGAGGTCATCGTAAATATTCCTGCAGGAATGATTATGGATTTTTATGACAAATTAAATTCAGCTACACATGGAAGCGCGGTAACAGAGGAAATTAAAGAATAAAATGACAGAAAGAAAAGTTGTAATTCCAGGAGAAGTAATATTCAAAGACGGAGATTACTTGCCAGGCGAAGGAACTGAAAAAAGAGGAGATGAAATTGTATCTGTCAGATTCGGATTAGCTGAAGAAAACAAAAAACTTGTGAAAGTCATCCCTTTATCAGGAGTTTATCAACCAAGAAGAGGAAATGTGGTAATAGGAAGAGTAGAAAACATTACATTCAACGGATGGGTTATAGATATAAACACAGCAGACAATGCTTTCCTTTCTATAATGGAAGTTCCACGATATGTCAATAAAGATGATCTAAAGGGGGTTATGGATATTGGGGACATGGTTGTTGCAAAGATATACTCAATAAATAAAAGGGGAATTGACCTAACAATAAGATCAAAAGGACTCGGAAAATTAGAAAAAGGGATAATTATAACCATAAATCCAAATAAAGTTCCAAGAGTTATTGGAAAAGAAGGAAGCATGATTTCTTTAATAAAAGAAGAAACAAATTGCAGAATAACCGTCGGACAAAATGGCTTAATATGGATAAATGGAGATAAAATTGAAGATGAATTATTCGCAAAAAAGGCTATTTTGTATATAACAGAAAATGCTACAATGTCTGGGCTCACAGATGAAATTAAAAAATGGTTTGAAAAGGAGAAAGGAAAATGACTAAAGAATTCAAAAGACCAGATGGAAGAAAAGTTAATGAAATGAGAAAAATAACTGCAAAAGTAGGGATTATTCCGAATGCAGATGGGAGTGCTATGTTTGCTTTTGGTGATACTGTTGCGATTGCTGCAGTTTATGGACCAAAGAAGATGCATCCACAACATGCTCAGAATCCAGAAAGAGGGACATTAAGATGCAATTATAACATGTTAAGTTTCTCTGTTACAGACAGAATTCGCCCTGGTCCAAGCAGAAGAAGCACTGAAATAAGTAAGATAACAGAATGGGCTCTTCAGCCAGTTGTTATGATTGATGAATTTAAATCAAATGTAGTTGACGTTCATATAAATATTCTACAGGCAAATGCTTCAACAAGATGCGCTGGGATAAATGCTGCTGCAATGGCTTTAGCACATGCAGGAATACCAATGAAAAGTTTAGTAACAAGCGTTTCAATAGGGAAACTTGACAAGCAATTAGTTGTTGATTTAATCAAAAAGGAAGAAGATTGGGAAGAGGGAGAAGGTCCTACAGATATTCCAATAACACTTACTGGAGACGGAAAAATAAGCCACATTCAACTAGATGGAAAAATAAGCAAAAAACAATTGGAAGAAGCAATTGAACTTGCAAAAGAAGCAGGAAAACAGATTCATGAAGCACAGAAAAAAGCTTTGAAAGAAGTGGGAGAAGGAAATGATTGAAACATCAAAACTAACAGCTGAGAGGATTAAGGAATTTTTAGAAGAGGGGAAAAGATTTGACGGAAGAAAACTTGATGAATTCAGAGAAATTATAATTGAAACTGGAGTTTCAAAGAATGCTGAAGGAAGTGCCAGAGTTAAGATAGGAAAAACAGAAGTTTTGGTTGGAGTAAAGATGAATGTTTCAGAACCTTACCCCGATTCTCAAGACAAAGGAAATCTTATGGTTAGTGCAGAATTACTTCCATTGAGTTCTCCAAGATTTGAAAGCGGGCCTCCTTCATTTGAGTCAATAGAATTGGCAAGAGTAACTGACAGAGGAATAAGAGAAAGCAAATTTATTGAATTGGAAAAACTTTGTATAAAAGAAGGAGAAAAAGTATGGACTGTTATAGTCGATATATATTCAATAAATGATGACGGCAATCTTCTTGATGCAGCAAGCATTGGTGCAATAGCCGCATTAAAAAATGCTAAGATTCCAAAATATGATGAAAAAGAAGGCAGAGTCTTATTCGGCGAATGGACAGATAAAAATATTCCATTATCAAAAGAGATTCCTATTTCATTGACTATCCATAAAATAGGAAAGAACATAATTGTTGATCCTACCAGAGAAGAACAAGATATAAGTGAAACGAGAGTTACCATATCAAGTTCTGATGGTTCAATTCATTCAATGCAAAAAGGAAATTCAAAAGAATTAAGTGTTGAAGAGTTTAAACAAATACTTGACTTAGTTGAAAAGAAAGAGAGAGAAATATTTAAAAAAATTGAAAAGAATCTAAAATAAAGTGTTAGACGGATTTACTAAATATGAAACAGCACGAATTCTCGGAGCACGCGCTCTGCAAATATCAATGAACGCTCCTTTATTGATTAAAATAAACAAAGAAGATTTGGAAACAATAAATTATGATGCTATAAAAATTGCAGAAATAGAATTAAATTCGGATATATTGCCTATTTCTGTTAAAAGGCCTCTTCCTCGAAAAAAAGAAGAAAAATTAAAGAGGATTAAGGAGAGAAAGATTTCTGATGCAAAGGTAGAAGAAAAAGAAGAGAATGAAGAAACTGAAATTGCAGAAAGCGGGGAAATAATGGAATTAGCAAAACCAGAAGATGAAAGTGAAGAAGAACCTGAATCTGGTTCAGAAGAATAGATTGTAATTATTCTTAAAGGACAACAAAAGGAAACATTTATAAAATAAAAAATAATTCTAAATCAATGACAGAAAAAATTAAACAAATTCATGAAGGAACCTTGGAAATAGTTAGCAGAGAAGCACATCCATTACAAGGATTCAATCCAAAAAAGATGACTCCAGTTACAAAGATCAAAATTGTTGGAGAAGAAGGAGATTATTATGCTACAGAAATTTTCAGAGATATTCCATCAGAATATAATGAGACAAATGTTAGACTCAGTGAATACGGAAAGTATAAGAAAAATGGCGGTGTAATTAAAGACAAATTATTTTTTGAAGGGCATGTTTTTCCATTAGTATCAAAAAGGAAATTCCGAGAAAATAAGATAATTGTTTAATTCATTAACTTTTTATATAATTGATTCTTTTTTACAACATGAAGATAAAAAGAGTTTCAGCTAAATCTATTCTTGATTCACGGAAAGAAAAAACAATTTTTATTACAATAACTACCGATATCGGAGAGTTCTCTGCATCATCCCCTTCTGGAAAATCAAGAGGAAAAAATGAAGCAAAACCTTATAATAAAAATCTTGAAGGAGATATAAAAAAAATAAAGCAATTGGAAGAATACTTTTCAGAAGAAATAATTGAAAAATTTGATGATCTAAGGAGGATTGAAGATATCTCTGATAGGCAAGTTGGAGCAAACACTATTTTTGCATTAGAATCTGCGATTTTAAAAGCATTAGCAAAAGAACAAAAAAAGAAAATATGGGAGTTAATAAATGAAAATGCAAAAAAATTTCCACGGCTCGTTGGCAATTGTATTGGGGGGGGACAACATTCAGCTGCTGAAAAAAAACCTGATTTTCAAGAATTCCTGCTCATCCCAGAAACAAGGGATATTGAGAAAGCTTTTGAGATAAATAAAAAAGCAAAAAAAGATTTGAAATTAACTCTTTTAAAAGAAGACACAAAATTTGAAGGGAAAAAGAATGATGAAAATGCGTGGATGACCTCATTGAATGAAAAAGAGATTCTTGAAATTTTAAAAAAAGTAAATATCCCCTTGGGAATTGATGTTGCTGCTTCAAGTTTTTACAAAAGAAAAAAATATAGTTATGAAAATCCTAAATTCAAAAGAACTGAATCAGAACAGTTAGAATACATTAGCAACTTAATGAAAAATTTTAATATTTATTACATGGAAGATCCTTTTGATGAAGAAGACTTTGAGACTTTTTCTAAATTGCTTAAAAGATTCCCTGACAAACTTATTGTTGGGGATGATTTGACTACAACAAATCCAAAAAGATTTGCAAAAGCAATAAAAATGAAAAGTATAAGTGCAATAATAGTCAAACCAAATCAGATAGGCTCTTTAATAAAAGTAAAAGAAGTTTGTGAAATGGCAAAGAAAAATGATATTAAAATTGTCCTTTCTCACAGGAGCGGAGAAACTGAAGAATCAATTCTTGCTGATCTAGCATTCGGATTTCAGGCTGATTTTTTAAAGTGCGGGATAACTGGGAAGGAAAGAGAAGTCAAAATAAAAAGGTTAATTGAAATTCAAAAGAATTTGAAATAAGTTTTATACGCACATAATATTTAAAAATAGATTTTCTTTAAAAAAAGGGATGGGAAAGAATATCAAGGATATAACAAGGGATGTTAAAAAAATTTTTAGCGCAGTTGTATTCATAGGAACTTTAGGATTGTCTGGCTATTTTATTTACTCTATGATAGATAATTACACAAAAATCCAACATGTCAAGGATGCTCTTGATACTAACAAAGACAATGAACTCTCTCAAGATGAAATAAAAAGATTTTATGATAAAATAGGGACAACTCCTTATACACTAGATAATTTAAGAAATGCCCCCACAGAAGATTTGAATAAATTCCTTAAGGGATACAATGAATATAACCCTAGAAAATAAATTTTAAAATCTTAATCTAAAGCTTTAAAAATATACTTTTTCTCTGAAATATTATGCCTAGAAAGAAAAAAACAGAAACAGAAAATATTGAAGAAGAATTATTAAACGAAGAACCAAAACCTGAAAAGAACGAAAAAGAATTAGAAAAAAAAGCAGAAGCAGAATCAACTATCTCTGAAGAAGATCTTGAAAAAAAGAAAAAAGAACTTTTGAAGAAAGCAGCTAAATTAAAAGAAAAATTAACAGAAGCTCCAAAGACAGAAGAGCTCAAAGAAAAGGTTAAGATAAAAAAGAGAACTGACATGCTAGTCCCTCTTGAAGAATATGTTAAAGCGGGAATTTATCTTGGAACAAGAGTTGTTACCCCCAATATGAAACCATTTGTTTATAGACGAAGAGCAGATGGATTGGCTATATTCAACACAGATATAATTGATGAAAAATTAAAGGAAGGAATAGAATACTTATCTAAATTCTCTCCAGAAGAGATAATCCTTGTATGCAAAAGACAAGCAGGCTGGAAGGCTGCAAAGATGTTTTCAAAACTTACGGGAATAAGAGTTTTTACAAAAAAATATCCTGCAGGGATTTTGACAAATACAACATTACCTGATTTTTTTGAGGATGAATTAACAATTGTAACAGATTCATGGTTAGATAAAAATGCGCTGAATGATACTATAAACGTTCATAAGAAAGTTTTGATGATTTGTGACACAAATAACTTTTCAAGAAGGGCAGATAAAATAATTATAGGGAATAATAAAAGCCCAAAGAGTTTAGGATTGATATTTTATCTTCTTGCAAGAGGATATTGTAAAGCAAGAGGAATTGAAGCAGAAATTCCTGACTTGGATTGGTGGACAAGTGAAGAGAACATTGAACAAAAGACAGAAAAAGTTGATGCTAAGTTTGGTGTTTAGTT
>CAYSES010000013.1:0-16006 GCA_964430085.1 Candidatus Woesearchaeota archaeon
ACATCTGCAGCTCCTCCAGCCACGAATGGCGCAGGATAGTTTGCAGCAGCAGCTGTTCCTACAGTAAGGCCAACCATTAATGCGCTAGCAGCGATTGCTGATATCTTTTTAAAATTTAATCTCATCTTTTTAACCTCCTTTCAACTCTATTAAGTATGTTGTCAAAGACAACCTCTCGTCTCAACTTGATGGGATAGGGTACACATCCTGTTGAGATGAACATTAACACCCTATTAGAACACTCTTTCGAGTGCTTATACTAAAAAACTCAATTTCCTTTAAAAAGCTTGTTGAATATTTTTTCTTTTTATCCAAAACTTATTCGTTAATCTATTTTTTATTTATAAAGATGCTGCTATCACTTTATTATGATTACACCTTTTCCTAAAAAAGCTTAATAGAAAGATTTAATAACATATATTCCTTTTTTTTATATATATACTAAAAAAAAGACTATATCAATTTACAATGACAACGAGGGAAATAACAATAAAAGAATCTAAGGGAGCTTTTTCAATATTCAAAAAAACTGGGAAAGAAGCTGATTTTTCTGGAATTTCTTCTCTAAGACAGCTTTTAACTAAAGAAAAAGCAAGGATTTTGAATATAATAAAAACTGAAAAACCTGCTTCTTTATACGATCTTTCTAAGAAATTAAATAGGCGTTTTAAGGCGGTTTATGAAGATGTTAAGCTTTTAGAGAGATTTGGTCTCATAGAATTAATTGAAGAAAAAGTTAACAATAGAACAAGGCATAAACCTCAGCTTATAATTAATACCTTAACTGTTCATATCAAAATTTAGTAATAAATATTCAAAGAAATGACATAATCTGTGCCCCTTCTGGCAAAATCCTGGAAAGCCCCCTTATAATCTAAGGTCTCATTTCCTTCTTTTAATACTGTTTTTTCCTGATCATCAACCACAATTTTGAATTTGTAACCTTTTACAGCGCTTTGTTGTCCGACATCCCATGCCTCTTCTATCACTCCAGTTAAAGTATCATTAAGAACTTTACAACTATCTCTCTCATCCAAGCATTTTTCTTGCCCTTCACAAGCTATTATTAAATCTTGAAGCGATAAAAACCCTATATAATCCTCACAATTAGTAGTATATTGTAATGTTGCCTGTATAAAATTTTCAACTTCATAATTTTCTACACCTTCTCCACTAGGTTTTTTTATCAAGAAACTTAATAAAACAAGTAAAATAACTGCAACAATAACTAAAATTACTACAAAGCCAACCATCTCTTCCTGTGCTTTCTTGTTCATTTTCATCCTTTATCCTCTGAACTAACTAATATTCTGGCCAGTTCGCATTTATCAAAGATTATCTTTCCATTTGTATCTTTCCTACATAATGAAACAAAATTTGAGTTAGCAGGTAGGGTGTTTACATTTTTATCTAGAAGTTTAATAATACTACAATCAGGATAAGTACTTTTACTGCATATTACATTTCCTTCATTAGGATAAACTATCCTTATTTCTATTTTAGCAACTCCCCAAAAATCACCATAATCTTCTACATGATCTTTTAATATCATTAACTTATCAAAGTCAATGCAACTTATTCTGCTTCCTCCAAACGAGTTCCCGCATGAAAATTCAGGAGAATTTGCAAGTTTTGAAACAAGTAACATAGCATTTTCTTCTCCAAGACTGCTTGCTGTTTTTTTAAGACTTGATAACCTGACAGATAGAAATATTAAACCCACTAAAATAAACAAGAATGTGACTGCTAATAACATAAAAATCATTTGCTGAATCTTTAATTGTCCTTTTTTTCCTACCATAATAAACATCTCCTTACATTATTTTTATCAGATACTTCATCAACTTGCATTTTTACTACTCCAATATCCACAGAATTGTTCAATCCAACAGCCAAATTTCCCAAAGTATTCAAATCTGCACCTAAATTCTCGTCACACCCTTGGCTAGAGGTAAGTATCTCTTTATTTATATATAAAATAGAAAGTTCTCTTAGTCTAAGCATCAATCTTTTTAATTGGCATTCATAAACCTCTTTATCTGAGAATATTGCGGCATACATTAATGCTTTAGAATCATCTCCAGTCCCTGTGAAATATAATATCTCATTGTTTTTCTCAACATACTCCCCATTATCATTTACATTTATGTCGCAGTCAGCTCTTTTAAAACAGACTTGTATATTGGCTGCAGAACAATTTTCTGTCAAAAGATTTGCTTGATTCAGATTAGAAATTTCTTCCTCAACATCATAAGGCGCGTCTACAAAACAATAAGTATCTAATGATGAGGTCATATAAATAAGATCTGAAATCTTAAAGGGAAATTGGAAAGGCTTTGAAAAAATATAAAATTTTTTCCCTTCAATTTCTGAATTCGAAAAGATATATTTATTGCTTGAGAATACATTCACATTTGTTTTAACCCACTGATTAAGGGTTTTTTGATCTAGTTGAATAGATTGTCGTCCAAAGGTGTCTATTAAATCACAGCCATTATGAATTCGTGTTTCTGTGGGGATTGTTATGGAAGTCGTTTGTGCAGATTCAAATCCTGTTTCTAGAGGATTTAATAGAATGCTTATCTCTTTTCCGACTTCTGCACTGGTAGTTTCTTGTTCTGTTCCTAATAATTTTGTACTTATAAATATCGCTAGGAAAATTATTACAATCCCTGCAACAAGTGCAAAAATCCAACCGAAAGACATTTCAATGCCTTTTTTTGTTAACATTTTATCTTTCTATCGTAACAAGAGTTTCTCCGTAATCTTTTACAAGTCTAAGGCTAAGCTTCCCCTTTATGTTTGGTATGCAAAAAGGATCTTCTTCTTGTATAGTCTTTGCAATGTCTATATTCTCAATTTTCTTCCCGGCTAAAATCTCTTTAGAAATAAAATTTAAATTTTGAAATTCATCGTCCTCAAAACAGACAGAAGTAATCTTTGTTGGTAAGGAGTATACTATTGTTTGACTTCCTTGTGGGCTTTTCCACATTTTGTTTATGTCATTTTGTAAGTCATTTAAGAATTGTTCGGTTTGTATAGTCTGCTGAAAACCAATAAATTTTGTTATTGCATAAAAACCAGCTACAAGAAAAGTAATTATCAGGATAATGGAAAAAATCATTCCAAAAGATAAACTTAAATCCCCCCTCTTTTTCATGTTAATAAAATATTAAATGTAACTTATAAATCTTATGCAGAAA
The DNA here is from genome assembly GCA_964430085.1 of Candidatus Woesearchaeota archaeon. GTDB lineage: Archaea > Nanobdellota > Nanobdellia > Pacearchaeales > GW2011-AR1 > RBG-13-33-26. The sequence goes on from CAYSES010000013.1 coordinate 3,204, forward strand.
TTAAAAATTGCTCGGCCTTATAATTATTGAACATTCATTAGGGGCTGGCTGGTTTCCAAATTCATCTTTACATTTGATGTAGAAATTATTATTGGTATTCCAATCTGTTGTGTGTGCTAAATTATCTGCGGTCACAAGTTGAACGCCGTCGTCAAAATTGTAGTTGCAATCAGTTATATCATAAACACACTGTGCTTTTTCATTTGTTATTAATTTTAATTTATTCTCTTCATTATAAGCTCTTATAATTAATGGAGATTCGAAATCAGTTTCAACTGTAAATTCAGTTGTTTTAGCATCACAATTCCCCCCCAAATCACAACACCTAATAGAATATCCATAATCCCCCGCATTAAGCCACAAATCTTGGGATGAATCAAACGATCCAGTATTAGAGAATAAAACATAATTGTTATCCTCTTCTGAAGCTCCTTTGAAATAACATTTAGCTTCTCCGTTTTTATATCCTGCAGAAGTATGAGCGGTTAAAGTAACTTGTACGCTTTCAGTAGCGTCTTTTATTGTTTCATTTGGCCCTACAGTATCAAGGACTAAAGGTCGTGTTCCTATTAATTTGTATACATAAGATTCTGCATTGGAATATCTATTAGTGTTTGGATCATCGTCTGTATCTGCTCCAGGATAACTATTACATCTGAAGTAGAATTTGTTTTCAGTTTCATCCTTTAGACTATCAAGAGTCGCAGAGCATGTATAAAGCATATTTGCATTTACTTCACTAATTCCTGATCCACAGGACATTGTTCCTGCCATTGCTTCATAATCTTGATCAGTATGGCTCCACCTACAATCAGAAGGTTTGTTTACATAGACATTTACATCGATTGAAGTCTGCCCATATTTAACAGGCATTCCGTTAAGAGGATCTGTTAATTTAATTTCAGGGGCAGTCGTGTCTGGCGAACTCTGTACACAGTATTTGAAAACAAAAGTTCCTTCATTGGAAAAACCATTCTTACTTTCACATCTTAAGAAAACTTCATAATTCCCTCCTTCTGGGACTCCGTTTTCTCCTGCAGAAGTGAAAAGTGATGTTAATGTGTGATTATATTTGTAAATTCCACTGCTTATGGGGATTATCATTTCATCATAAGAATCTGCTCTAACATTTACATCCATTTTACATTTTCCAGGTTTGTCTAAGGATATCCCATAACTTAAAGTTGTAAATGGAGGAACACATCCATCAGTAGAATCTTTGTATTTTATTATTATCCCTTTATCTGGGGGAAGCCTAGCACTGTCTGGGGTATATTCAAATTTATCTCCTAGAGGCCCGTCCCATGTTTCAATTATCGGAGGAGCAATGTCGTTTCGATTGTTCCAAACACATAATTCATCTTTTGTTCCTTTATTTAATAATTCACAATTCTCTCCCAAGCTTTGGCATTTGTATTCTGTACAAGGGAATTGTCCTTTGTTACATTTTTCACAATCTTTTCCACCTGTCTCTGGCTGCCATGCATTACATGTGTAAATATATGCAGTATATTTTGCTTCTTGACAAAAAGCTCCTAACAAACATCCAAGAACCCCGATAGCTAATCCAATCAATCCTAAATATGGGATAGTAATCCCTGCACCAATTACTACTCCTCCACCAAGAACTCCTCCAACACCAAAACTACTTAATGTAGCTCCTAACACAGCACCAATACCATAACCTAATGAAATAGACCATGCTAATTGATCTGCAAACTGAGGATTTAGATTAAAAAATTCAGCTATTGTTTTTGTTGCAAAGTAAAGTCCAACTGCTATAGCTGCTTGTGCAGCAATATTCAATAAAGACCCCCATGTATTATCAACTATGGGTATCCCTGTATTTGTTAAGGCTCCTTTTGCTGCTTGAGTAGTTGCTTGAGTAATCTGTTGTGTTAATGCTGCCCCTGGATTACTTACCGGACTAAAAATATTTGATAATTGTGATGCAGCAAGAATGCCTGCTGTTTCCCCTATTCCTCCTCCAGTTTGTTCTGTTTTAGTTCCAGTTGTTGTATCCGTTTCGGTTGGATTATATACCTCTCTATGATCATATGCAGGATTAAGACAAGCACATTCCCCAGACCATTGACCAGAAGGTAAACAATATTCTGCACATTTCCCATCTGAACAAGTATGTTTATATGTAACCCCCCCAACAGTATCTGTGCATGGATTCTTACAAGCTATTTGCCTAGCTTGTCCAGGACTACATGTTGTTCCAGAAGTCCCTCCTCCAGGAGTACTTGCACTAACAATACCAAATTCATTTCCGACAAAATAAGCAAAAGCAACAATTCCTATTGTTAATATCAAAATTTCAAATAAACTTATTGCTTTTTCACTTTTTTTTGAATTTTTTTTATTTATCATATCTAATCTATTTTCTTTTTAGTAAGTGCTTTTTGTGCTTGGCCTTCAGTTCCAATATAATTAACACTGCTGCCACAATCTCCTAATTGACTACAAATATTATTTAGACTTTCCACCCATTCAGAGTCCTTACAATAACAATTATCCACACAATGGTAACCACTATCAAGCAATCCTTTTTCTTCCTTAACTTTACATACCGTAGTTGCTTGATTACACATTTCTCCTCCAATTGCTGTATTACTTCCATCTCTTGCAAATCCTGGAGAATACTTTGGAACACATGCCCCCATTCCTTCTTTATCATTTTTTAATCCCTCTTTTGAAAAGTAATAATAATGGGGTTCAGATATTCCCCCATATATCTCAGATATTTTTTGTCCGCCATCTTCTTGAACCCATACACAATCCCTAACATTTTCATTTTCACAATCTTCTTTAGTGGTTTGTGCTGTACAATCTTGCCAAACATTTACTTTACAATTCCCAAAAAATCTTCCACTTTCTTCATCTTTTTCTTCTGCACAGATTTTTTGTCTTGTTGTATCACAGATCTCTACTGTAACATCCCCATTATAACATAATAATCTGTAGTAAGTAGCACCTGGAGAATTTTCATTTCCATCTGTTGCATCATTAGCACACCAAGTCTCCCCATGCTGTGGGAAATTATTAGCTGTAGCCGTGCCAGTAGGACTTCCGCTATATGCTCCCCTATAATTAGTACAATCTAAATCTTTACATAAAAAATCTCCATAATTTACAGAATCTCCAACAGCCTTTTCTTGACACATGCTTCCAGAGAAATAATCGCAATCACCGCAATTTGGAGAATTTTTGTTTCCAGGATTACCAGAATCACTACATACTGGATCTTGAATAAATGTCCAATAATTTTCATTATCCACCTTTGAAGAATCATATATGTTTGCAAGATTCCCACAAGTATCTACAAAATAAACATCATCGCCCTCACATCTTGTTTTTTGTGATTTAGCACAGACAGTTTCTAATTCCTGAGCACTACACAAGTAGCCCTCGTGAAACTCAAAATCAGAACTTGCAGAAGTTTTTTGTTTATTCTGACACTCTTGTTTTGTGGCTATTTCACATGTCTTCACATAATCTTTTGTATAAACACAAGCTCCTTTTACAGTGGGATTTGCACTCGCTAAACAAGATAATTCATTATTAACATCAGTTCTATAATTTACTTCTAATCCATATAAAGAAGCAAATCTATTACAGCTTACTTGTGTTACAAATGCTGCCTGATCTCCAACTAAACAACAACCCAGTTGACATTGGGGGAGCTGATCTTTTGTTTTATCACTCCAAAATCCATAATTTCCTTCACAAACTATTTGGGGGGAAGAAATACAAGTTCCTTCCTGATTATTTATACATGTTCCTGGTCTACAATAAGAAGTTGCATCACAAAATGCAGAGATTTTTCTATAAGGCTCGCCTGTTAATGGATTTGTTCCTGTTGCACATTGTGATTCGTCATTAACATTTTGGCACCAAGCCCCTGCCGTTGTTTTTTCACAACAGGTAACAGCAGCTGTATTCCCAATTAAAAAAATTCCAATAAATAGGAGTAATAAAATCATCATCTTCACTTCTTTTTTTATTTTTGTTCTCATTTTATATTGTAGGCACCGCATATCCCTCAGGCCATACTTGACTTTTTATTGCGAATTGAAATTTGTTTCCAGTGTTTCTGTCTGTAATAATATAAATCTTATCACCACTTCCACGAAGATTTTTCTCAACCTTTAAATCATGGTAATAAGCCATGTAAACGGATGTTTCCGCATCTCCGTAAGTTGTTTCCCAATCTACTATGCTGTTAGCAATTGAAGTTAATTCATAAAGATTATTGTCCAGTAATACAATAAATGAATCATACTTCTCTACATCTTCCCCTTTTGTTATACTAAAAGAATAATTAAATGTTGAAACAACTCTCTTCGGAAGCAATTCAATTTTTTTATCTCCTTTTTTAATATCTACACTATACCCTCTTCTTTCATAACTTTCTTTCATAGAAGTAAAACAAGAATCAACTGCGTCATTAATTGCATTTTTTAATTCAAGTTCAATATGTTGTTTTAACATTGGTTGCTGAACTACACATGGTCTGTAAAACTCATCGGTGTAACATAAATATTCTATTTGGTACTCATTCTCTCCGTCGTAATAAGGAGCGTAAAGTTCAGGAACAATACTCCCTCCTTGTGTCTCAACTTTATTTACAGCATCCCTTAAATCTCCTTCGATGCATGATTGGATATAAGAAGGAGGATTTGTTTCTTGTCCGCCAAGACTTGTTTTGATTTGGGGATAAAAAGTATAAATTATTACTGCGCCTGCGACAATTACTATCGCAATTATAATAAAAATTGTAACTTGTCCTCTTTTATTCAACCCCTTTTTTCTATCCATATTTCTTTTTAAGATATTATTATTTATAAACTTTAATAAATTAAAGAATTATTAATTTATAAATTTGTCTGATATTAATCCTCAGTTTCAACTCTGGGTGCGAGAAGGAAATTAAGTTCAATATATCCAGCCTTTATGTCGATCTTTAATGGATGATCGTTTGCAAAATGCAAAATAGTTTTTTCGCAGAGTTTTGCACCTTTCATAAATTTCTGCAAATATTCTAAACTATATTTTGATTTACAATCTTCTGATTCTATTTTTGCTTCATCGCCTGAAAATTCAGAACTTGCAGAATTCAATCCCTTTGCCTGAATTACAAATTTTCCTTCTTTAACCTCAAAAGAACATGCATCAGAAACAACTGCACAATCATCAATAGAAGATATTAAATCAGGAGAAGAAATTTCTATCAATGCACTGTAATCTAAAATGGGCATTTCTTTTTCAGGACCTTCTACTTCAATTAAGTTTAAACTGAAATTTCTTTTTATCTTATCTTGAATTTGTATATTAAGCAGATTTTCTTTTTTTTCAAGGATTAATGGTGTTGCACTTCCGCATCTTTTCAAAATTCTTTTTAAACTGTCTAAATTAATACCAAGAATTTCATTTCCTGCCTCAAATTGAGAAAATGCACTTTTTGGAAGTTTAAAATGTATCATTGCAACATTTGCAGGGTCAATTGCAGCTATGCTCATTCCAAACTCATTTATTTTAATCCTGACTTCTGTTACTAATTCCGAGATTATTTCTATTACTCTTGAAAGCAAAATAGGCTCTTCTAATTTGACTAACATACTCTTTAGGGAAGTATTGCCTCTCTTTTAAGCATTGCTATTTTTGAGTATAGGTTATTTATTTAAACTTTATACAATTCGTGATTTCATGGAAAATTCCATTTCTATTAGGGAACAAAGAATAAGAAAAATAACCCGTGTTTATTACTCAAATCCAAAAATTCAGAAAGCGATTTTTGATTTCTCACTTAACAGAGAAATATGCCCGAAATATTTTGAAGGATTTGGAAAACGCCCTGATTCTTTCCAATACCAATCAGATATTTTTGAATTAGTGAAAAGAGGGGCGACTTCTTTTAATTGCTCAGAAGAAATTTGGGGCAATCCTTTGGGCATATCTACAAATATGGATGAAAAAGGATTAAACGAATTACGAACTGGATGGGATTTACTTTTGGATATTGATAGTAAATATATTGATTATAGTAAAATTTATGCTAAAATTTTAATTGATTTTTTAGAATTTAGTGGGGTTAAAAACATTGGGGTGAAATTTTCGGGCAGTAAGGGATTCCATATAATAATTCCCTGGAAAGCATTCCCTAAAGAAGTTAACAGGATAAAAACTTCTGACATGTTCCCTGAATGGCCCCGGGTTATTACAAAATATATCATGGAAAGAACAAAAGCAAAATTAATAGAAGAGATTACAAAACTTTCAACCCCAAATAAATATATTAGGGATTTTCAGGCTCCAAAAGAAGTGATGCCTGATTTAATTTTAATTTCTCCCCGTCATCTTTTTAGAATGCCTTATTCACTTCATGAAAAAACAGCATTAGCAAGTGTAGTAATAAATAAAAATAAAATTATGAATTTTCAGTTAAAAGATGCCGACCCCTTCAAAACAGAAATAAAAAATTTTATGCCAGAATGTAAGGAAGGTGAAGCTACAAGCTTATTGATGCAGGCTCTTGATTGGAGAGATAAAAGTCCAAAGGTAAACAAGAAAGAGGTGAATTTCAAACCCATACAAATAACAAATCGTTCAGAAAAAAATTTCCCCCCCTGTATTCAAAAAATTCTTCTTGGTGTTAAAGATGGAAAAAAACGTTCTGTATTCGTTTTAATTAATTTTCTTCGGTCAATAGGAACTGAAAAAGATGAATTAGAAAAAATAATTTATTCTTGGAATGAAAAAAATAAACCTTCACTTAAACAAGGATATATCAAAACTCAAATTGCTTGGGCCTTTAGAAAAAAACCAATCATGCCCCCCAATTGTAAAGAATTTTATCAGGGGATTGGTGTCTGTTTTCCTGATGATTTGTGCAAGTTAGTAAAAAATCCGATAAACTATGTGGTTAGAAAAAATCTTCAGTTAAACAAAAAGAAATTTCCTAAAAATAAAGATAATTTTAAAAATAGCAATTAATTATATAGAGAATGAAAAAAAAGGTGTTTTTTATATTCCTATTAGTGTTAGTTCTTTCCTTGGTTTTAATCAAGGCAGCAAATGAAACAACTGTTGATGGAAAAGCATATGCTTGTTTGGAAGATAAGGTGAATGGGAATTGTGATTCTCTTTCAACCGAAGAAAAAATTTTTTCACTTTTGGCAATAGGGGAATGTAAATCCGAGCTTATTTCTGATTCTGATAATAGTGAATGCTGGCCTGAAGGTGAATGTACAATTAAAACAACAGCCCAAGCAATCTTAGCTCTTAGGACCGGAACAACAAAAGCAGAAGAATGGCTTATGGATCAATCAATGAGTTTTCCTGATATCGAATGGTTTTTGCAAGTTGAAAGTGAAAATGAAGTTGGATGTACTGCTGATTACGGGGGGAGTTCTTATGATTTTACTGTAAATGCCGACAAAACATTGAGTGGAAATGCTGGAAGTTGTTTAACAATCTTTGCTAGTGGTGGGGGTTATTGGTTCGCTATAAATCCTAATTGTTATGATGAAGAATTTTCTATTTCATGTGATACTTCTTTTATAACTTCTTTATTATACAGGAAAAAGAATTCGCAAACTCTTTATGTTTCAGACAAAACCGATTCTGCTTCAGGTGGGGGGAGTACAACTGAAAAAGTAGTTTCTTCTTGTTTTGAACAAGCAGGAACATGTAATTATGAAGGAACTCTTTGGGCAGCAATTGTTCTTCAAGCAAAGGATTATGACATTTCTCCTTATATCCCATATCTTGTAGTTGCTGCAGCAGATAATCCATCATACATTCCAGAATCTTTTTTATACAGTTTAACAAACAATTTCAGAACAGAATTATTAGCAAAACAAAAGGAGAATAAATATTGGTCTGAATCTGGGGATAAATTTTATGATACTGCTGTGGCACTTCTTCCGTTCCAGAATGAAGAATTAATGGAAAAAACAAATGCAAAAAATTGGTTAAAAGAACTTCAGGGAGACAATGGGTGCTGGCAGGATAATATAAGAAATACCGCTTTTTTATTATATTCTCTATGGCCTAGAAAAATGGCAGAAGAAGTTGAGATGGACGATTGTACTGATTTTGGCTATTATTGTGTATCAAGCGCTGCTTGTTCAGGGGCAGGGGGAAATGAATTATCTTCTTATGTAGGATGTTTTGGGACAAATATTTGTTGTGACAAACCCCAACAAACTCAAACTTGTGCTGAGCAGGGAGGAAAAATCTGTGCTTCAAGTGAAGAATGTTTGGGCGGAAGTTTTGTAAGTTCATCTGATTCTCAAACCTGCTGTGTTAATGGCGGGACATGTGGAGTAAAGGAAGCTCCTGAATGTGAAATTAAAGGGGGAAGTTGTAGAACTTCTTGTTTAAGTAATGAACAAATTATTTCATATGCATGTACCTCAAATGATGTTTGTTGTGTAACTAAAAAGAAGAGTTATGTTGGACTTATTATCTTCTTGATAATTTTAATAATATTAACAGTTTTGGGAATTGTTTTTAGGGAAAAGTTAAAAAAAGTTTTCTTGCAAATAAAATCCAAACTTGAAAAAGGAAAAGGCAAAGGAAAAGCAGGTCCAGTAGGCCCTGGTCCAAGATTTCCTCCCACCTCTTCTTCAAGGATTCCCCCCCGATCTGTTCTGAGGAGAATTATTCCAAGTAGGCCTCAAAGACCTGCAGCAAGTCCTCCTCCTGCAAAAAACAAAAGTGAATTTGATGAAGTTCTTAAAAAGTTAAAAGAAATTGGGAAATAAAAAAAACTTTATTAAGTCCTTTTCTTTTACAACTTTATGAAAAGAAGTGTATTCATATTATTTGCTTTAATTTTATCTCTGCAATTAATTTCAGCAGTTGATGTTTCTATAAATGAAAATTACAAAAGTGGTGAAACTATTATTGCAAAAGTTTCAGGAAATTTTATAACCCCTATAACAAAATCAAATGTATTTTTTTATGAAGGGCATGTCCGTGTTCCTATGGATTATGATGTAACAAATATTGAAGGTGATTATTACATATATGCACTTACTGTTGGGAAGGATTCAGGAGACTATTCTTTATCTATAGAGAATACCCAATACATGAAAGGAGCAGAGATATCTAACGAAAAAATTGTAAAGAATTTTTCAATAACAGATGAGATAGCAGATTTTTCTCTTAAGCCTGGGTTTATTTCAACGTCAGAAAATTTTATTTTAGAAATTCAAAATCTTCAGGAAAGTCAGATAACAGTTAGTGTTTCTACAGGATTAAACAGTTCAGGAAGAGAAATTTTTATTTCCCCCGATAAATCAACTGAAACTTCATTTTCCTTAAAATCAGGAGAAATTAAAAAAATAAATTTTGAATTAGGAAAAGGAGAAGCAGGATTACAATATGTAGAATTTAGAACAGATAATTTGGTATATGAAGCCCCCATTTACATTGCTACTTCGTCTGGGGTAAAAGGAGAAACTTTTTTTCTTGACCCCGATGAAGCAACTTACTCTGCTCCTACTGGTTCAGTTTCAAAAAAAACTATCTATTTGTACAATACTGGAAATCAGGATATTGAAAATATTTCTTTTTCAGTATCAGATTCTTTGAACCCATTTGTAAGCATTTCAACACCTCATATTGAAAATTTGGCAGCCAGAACAAATTTCCCAATTGAATTATCTATAGCTTCCCAAAATGAAAAAGAAATTGAAGGTTATCTCACAGCAGAAACAGAAGAAAAAACAACTTCTTCATATATAACACTCCATTTTATTAAAGAATATGTTCCTACAGAAAATGAAAGTGAAACTTCTGCTTCAACTAAAACTTGTGCTGGGATGAATGGAACACTTTATGACACCCAAACACAAGAATGTAGTGTTGAAGGGATCAAGGCTAAGGATAATTGGTGCTGTCTTGGGACTGTTAGTGAAATCCAAAAAGAATCAAACTCTACAGGGAGGATTATCGCTATAGTAATCATTATAGTAATTGTAATAGTTTTAGTTTTGTTTTACAAATTAAAATATAAGAAGGCAAAAAAACCGATTAATTTAATAAAAATCGCTAAGGGTAAAAAATAAATCAGGCTCTAATATCCACATATCTTCCTGTTTTATTGTGTTCTATTAATTTCCCTTTTGCATTGTATATTGGGAGAACTTTTTCTCTCTCTTCTTTAAACTTTTTTTCTAATCTGCATCTTTGTGATTCAGGAGTTTCTTTCCCCATATCATCTGCCTTTTTAAGAAAACTATGAAAATATCCAGTATTTGAAGAGATTGTTTCTATCATTTTTTCTTTTTCTTTTTAATTTTTTTATTCTCTTCTTTGCTTTCTTTTTTAATTTCCATCACTTCCCTTAATTTTTTTTCCAAAATTGACTTTTCTGTTTGCATAATTCTTGCTATTTCTTCATATCCATGAAGTCTTCTTACTAATTCATTTAAGACATCATTCCATTCAGAATTTGTCATGGGAATATTTTGGGGAGAAAGAATCTCTATATGTGCAGGCATGTACTTGAACATTAATATGGAAAGGTATAATACATTTTCTGTTTCAACCTCAACTTCTGCAAAACTGGTGTAAAAATCTTTTTGATCTTTCATTAAAACAGGAGGATTTATTGTTTTTCCTTTGATCTTAACTCCTCTTTCTTCGCTTATCTTTTTTATCAAATCATTTAATGTTTCAGTTAAATATTCTGCAGGCCTGCCTATAACCTCCAATACAAATACTGCATTTATTTTTTTTTCAGTTAAACTCATTTTCTTCGAAATTATTCTTTCTTTTTATATCTTTTTGTTATATTTTTTTTCAAAATCTATATACTCAATTTCCCCTCTTTTCTTTCCTCGCCGCGCAACCAGAATTCGCGAAAATATCTTATTTGTTAAAAGCCATATGCACATTCCCTTTTCTATTTGATCTAGATATCCATTCCCCTTTACCTCTACTCCTATAACATCAAATTGATTTTCTTTTCTTTTAAAGCAAATAAAGTCAGGGAAACCACTCCCAATAATCATGGCCCTTTTGAACGGATTATATTTTCTTTTTGCAGGAACAATCTTTCCTATCTCTTCATTTTTATTATAATCAACAGTATTCATCCATTTGCTAACAGTCCATCCAAGTTTTTCTAAATTCTGTCTGACTCGCGCTTCAAATCTTTGTCCTTTTGCGCGGCTTTTTTTACCCCTCTCAGAAAGATCTTCTTTAGACATATGATAAAAAAAACAAATAAAGTTTTATACTTTTTGTTCTGTATGAGAAACAGTCTTCTCTTTTTTTCCGCTGGATTCTATAACTTCAAATGGAAGATAAAAAAGTCTTAGTATAGTCTCAAGCCCGACTATGAAAAGGAAATAATAAATCGCTGTTTCAAAAAAGAGCGGAATTTGTGTAACTCTTTCTATGCTTGTGCTTACATTGATAAAACTTGGAGTTAATATTGCAACACCAAGCAATGTGAATGGGATCATCTTTGCCAGATCTTTTGATAAATCTTCGTTAAAATATGCAGTTATCCTTATAGCTGAGATCAAAGACGCGCATATTAAGATGACTGTTCCTACTTCAATTTCTTTTGCGAGTACTATAAGGAAAATTGAGAGGACTGAAAACCAAAGGAATATTGCAATCGGGGAAAATATCATGTATTTAATAATATAAAAAAATACAGCTAGGAATTTTACTAATCCTGCATATTTGTAATGGTTATATTGTGCAAGGTCAATTTTAAGTACATCCCTTCTTGCTAAGAATCTGTAAAAAAACCATATAAACAAACTGTATAACGCGATTGTTACAGAAATAAAAAATAAAGGAGGAAGAATCTTAAGATTTTCAGGGAGAACTCCGACTATTGCATTATAAGCTTCAAGAAATTGCTCAACTAAAAATTGCCCCAACCCCATTTTCTTATTGTTATATAGAAAAATTTGTTTTTAAATTTTTACAAATCTCTTGCCTGCAAGGTCCTTCTCTTATTTCCCTTCGCTCTTTTTATTGCGTCACTTAAAATATTTTCTACTTTTCTTTCAAGGGCAGTTTCAACTTCATCAGCAACACTGGAGATAGAATTTTCTTTGTCAAGTTCTTTCACAACCTTCCTAATATTTGATTTTATAATTAATGCCATATTATAAACTTTCTAAAGGACTTTTAGTATTTATAAGATTCGGTGAAGCAATATGAGTATAAATTAAGGTTGGTTTAGGAGATTTATGTCTAAGCAATGCCTGAACATTGGTAATATCATAACCATTCTCGATTAAATGTAACGCAAGTCCTGCATTTCCCTATAAGAATTAATTTCATCAGTTCCTTTTTTTGTTAATTTTTTTCCTGTAGCTTCAAGCCCTTCATACTTAAAATATTCTGAAAACCCGAGTTGAACATCTGGACTTTCAACTTTTTCACGATAGATAGTCATACCAATAATTCTTCCAGCATCATCACTTAATTTTTTTATCATACTTGAAGTTTCAGTATATAATTGTCTTTCAAAAAACTCTTGTTTAACTGCATCAAATCCTTTTTCTTCAATATCTTTACTCAAATATTTCAGATTATCCTTAAACTTTTTCTCAATAATTGGAGAAAAAACATTAACAAATTCTTGATAATTTGAATTAATCAAGTTGCCAAAATAAGACACAACATTCTTCTTTATTTGTGCATTATTATCTATTTTTTTATTTTCTTCTTCGAATATTCTTTCTAATGCCATAATTTGGTTAATCAAATATCTTTTTTAAACATTCTTGTAATAATTTTCTTTTTTAGAAAAAACATTG
>CAYSES010000014.1:0-5576 GCA_964430085.1 Candidatus Woesearchaeota archaeon
ATCCCCATCTGCGATGAAATTAAGATTTTATCAGACATTAAATGATATTGCTGAAGAAAAGAATTCAACCATAGTTTTACCTTTCCCTGAAGAGATTCTAAATTTGATTAAGAATTCTAAAAAAGAAAAATAGAATTCAAATTAGGGAATATTTGGGATTACTTAAATTTTTATAAGCTGATTATTTAATAATATGATGGGTGAATCTTTTGGGGGTTTATTAAAAAAAATAGGAAAAGATACTGGGGACTATTTTCATTCAAAGAAAATCCACAAAAAATTTCCAAAAATTTCAAAGTTCATAGGAAAAAGATTTAACCCAAAAGAGAAGTATGGGTTATATCTCTCTATAGGAATAATAATCTCATTATTATTTTTATTTAATTTTACGAATATACTTCTGGGGATAAAAAATAAAGATGTTCTATTTCAGTCTGATTTAAGAATAATAAATTTGGTGCAAGCTTTCCAATCTCCTTCATTAAATAAATTTTTTTTATTCATAACAGATATAGGGGAATGGCAAACTATTGTCTTTGGTTTATTTATAGTCGGACTAATGCTCTTCCTAATTAAAAAAAGAGATTATTTGTATGCATTAATTCTTTCTGTAATTGGCGGAGAAGTTATAGTGTGGGGGATAAAATATTTAGTTAACAGAGCAAGGCCACAAGTACTTCATGCTCTTCTGTATAAATCAAGTCCAAGTTTTCCAAGCGCGCATAGTTTTGTTTCTTTTTCTTTTTACGGACTTCTAATTTATTTTTGGTTTAAGTCAACAAAAAGCAAGATTTCAAAGTTTCTTTCAATGATTATAGGAATTACACTTGTCTTTTTAATAGGATTATCAAGAATATATCTTGGAGTACATTGGCCATCAGACGTTCTTGGAGGGTATACGCTTGGAATAGCATGGCTTACTATAATTATCACAACATTGGAAATAAGGGAGAAATTCAACCACAAATCAAAAAAGAGATATAAAAAGAAAAAGATTGCGGCAGCCATATTTTTAGTAGCAGCATTATTTTGCCTGTTTGTTTTTTTATTTTATAATTCAACTCATTTAGAAACTCAATCAAAATCTGAGGATAGAATAAATATTTCATTGGCAGACATACCCAATAGCCTCTTTAACAATCTTTCAAGAACTAGCGAGGACATAGTAGGGAATCCTATGGAGCCAATAAATATTATAATTATTGCAACTCGGGAAAATATCGGAAAAACATTTGATGAAGCAGGATGGTATCTTGCAGACAATCTAACATTAAAAAGCTCATACAGATATGCAGTAAGTTCCTTTTCTCATAAACCATATTTTAATGCTCCTGCTACCCCTTCTTTCTGGGATTCAAAGCCTATGAATTTTCTTTATGAAAAACCAACAAACATTTCATACGAAAGACATCATATACATTTTTGGAGTACGCCATTTATATTAAATGATTCAAGAGAAGTATGGGTTGCAACTGCTAGTTTTGATACAGGAATTAAAACTCCTTTAGGATTTATTCTTCCATTGCATACAATTGATCCTGATGTGGATAAAGAAAGAGACATTGTTACAGATGATTTAAACAAAACAGGCAATATAGAATCAATAAAGAAATTCCAAATTGTAGATCCTATGCTCGGACAAAACTTTGCTAAAGATTATTTCTTCACAAAAGGAGAAGCCAACATAATTTTTCTAAGATAATTATTCCATTACTGCAAATCTGTCTCTTCCTGCTTCTTTTGCTTTGTAAAGTGCCTTGTCAGCTCTTTCCTTGAATTTCTTTTTAGAGTCTCTTTTTTCCCTGAACTGAGTTATTCCGCCACTTACTGTGAGATGATATTTTTTAAGAACTTTATCCAAATGAATCTCTCTTTTTACCTTAATCGCAAATTTCTTTGCTTTTTCTAAATTAGTTTCAGGAAGAAGGATTATAAATTCCTCGCCGCCGAATCTCGCAATGATATCTGATTTTCTTATATGCTTCCTTACAACATCTGCCAGTCTTTTTAATAATTCATCAGCTTTTATGTGGCCATGAACATCATTTATTTTTTTGAAAAAATCTATGTCAATCATAATAAGGGAAAGTTTCTGCTGTCCTCTTTTTGCTTTTTCTATTTCCATGTCTAAAAGTGTTTCAAAGAATTTGTGATTATACAAGCCAGTTTTTTCATCATGTGTTGCTGCTTCATATAATAATGAAACAGATTCGTGAATTGATTCAAATAGGTCCTGTATCTTTTTTCTGAATCTCGGATCAAGTGCAGATAGCTTATCTCCCAATTTTTTATCCATAAGTATTAGACTTGAATATTATATATAAAATTAATCATTTTTCAAAATCCCAAAAACCAAGTTTTCCTTTTGCAGGAATTGGGGATATTCTTTTTGGGTTCTCTAAAATGAATCCATAATTTCCCCATACAGAAGAAGCAAGGTGCAAATTTTTGTCTTTTTTATGTTCTTCTTCATTTTTGTATTTTTTAACTGAGACAAGATTTGCTTTTCCAACAATAAAACCTAACGGGAGTTTATTAAAACCAAATTCTTTCATTGCCCTTTCATCAGGTATTTTTGAAGCATGAATAAAAAATTCTCCCCTAAACTTTGTATTCCATTTTCTAAGTTCAATTTTCTTTTTACCCTGAAGGATTAATTCTGCAAACGGCTGTTTTAAAGATAATGCCTTCATATTAATTTTAATATACAAAAACTTATTAATCTTTTTCTATACAAATAAAGATGAGTTTTTATTTTACTTTCACCTCATTGGGAGATATTAAGCAACTTAAAATGCTTATAGATTTCATGGCTTCTCAGGATCGCGATTACCCACATTACCATGATTATTGGCTTCCAAAAACTGAAACTCAACTTGAAAGAGGAGAAAAACAGGCAATACTTGCTTTTAGTGAAGGAAGATTAGTGGGGGATTTAGTTCATCAAGTTTGCAGAGACAGCGGGCTTGGAAGACTAAGGGAAATAAAAAATGGAAGAATTCATCCTGAGATGAGAGAAAGATATTTTATGAAATTTATGTTAAGACAGTTATACAAAGAGTGTGAAGGAAAATATGATGGATTGATTGTTGATGTAAGAGCAAATCAACCAGACACTTACAATTATCTTATGCAGGAAGGATTTATTTCTGTTGTTAAAGTTCCGTTATATGAGAAGGAGATGGATGAAGTTGTAATGTTCAAACCATTAAGGAAAGATTCTGAACTATTGAAACCCAAAATTAAAAAAATAATCCAAGCAAGAAGTTTCTGAATTATTTGCTTATTTCCCCTGTTTTCTTTTTAGGGATATAAAATTTATCAAGAATTTCCAAGGCCTGTTGTCTTTGTTCGCTGTTTCCAAGACCTTTCCAGTCCAATAAAATCATATCAACATCTTCTTCTGTTCCTGCAATAGCCTCTTTTATCATTTCTTCTGTTAATGGAAAAACATATTTGGGGATGATGTGAGAGATAGCAACGTTTGATTTCATTTGGATTTGATTGAAACTTTGACAATAATGCTTCCCTCCAACGCCAATAGCAATTTCATTATAAGGATTCTCCTTGAATCCTTCAATCATCTCTGCAATTGATCTTGCAACTATAAAGGCAGCTTTTCTATCCTTCCACTCAATCTCTGTAGATCCAATCTCAACAAAAACACATGGCTTATTAATTAAGGGACCGTGATGAGTGCATTCAAGAGTCAGATCATAATCTTTCAAATGAAATTTTTCAATGTTTTTTTCTAATTTTTCAAAGAGCTGTTTCTGGAATAAAGCAGAAGTTTTGCAGACTTTTCCATCCTCTCCTCCGAATTCTGCTTTCCTAAAATTTCCAGGGGCATGAACAGAGAGAGTTTTGTGATTTTCCTTGCTTACATGCCTTGAAGCAAAAATTACAAAATCATAGTTATTAATTTTATCAAGATCAAGATTCTCTGTGTAAATTATTTCTTTGTCAACAAGGTAAAAATTAAAATTTCCAAACTGACTTAACTGCGTTGTTATATTTGTTCCTGCTCTGTCAAGTTTGCTTGCTATTACGAGATAATTTTTATGCATAATTTTTCATAAGAAATAGCGATTTAAAAATTTGTGGTAATCTTTAAAAAATAGATTCTCTTAATATTATTAATGGGTGACATTACCTGGATATATAAAAATAAGTCAACAGAAAAAGAGATAAGTCACTTTGTATATCTACTTGAAAACTGCTATGATATTAGGGGGAACGGACGTGTTAATGTAGATTTTATTTGTGAAGGCATTATTCGTATGACGCCGATTGGAAAAACGCAGATTAAAATCGGGCAACAGCAATATGCAGATTGTTTGGAGGGGAAATTAATATTTGCTTCAGATTCAGCGGTTACATTTGAATTGTTTGGGCAAAAATATTCGATAAATTATTCATCAAAGAAAAAATAAATAAGGAATAATCACATTCCCAACATTGCATCATACTTTGAATAGACTTCTTTTATAAGATCATTAGATTTTGGATTTTTCCATGTAAAAACTCCTTCTTCCAAATCAAGTGCATTACTCTCTTTTGTAATCCTTGCAGACCAGTATTTTTTTGGCATTTGCTAATTAAGAAAAAAGATTATTTTAAGTTTACTAAACCTAAGGAAACCTTATAAAAACAACCTAACAAAAAAATTTATGAAGGATAATCTAATTGAAAAATTAGCTGAATCTGTTAATAACGGACGGTTGTATAGTACGTATAAATCTATTTATTTAGTAGAAGAGGATTACATTGCAAAAGTGGGAAAGGAAGAATACATCAAAAATGAATTTAAATTGGGAAAATATTTGTATAAAAAAGAAGTGCAAGTTCCAAAAATATATTCTCTTATAAGTAAAGCATCTTTGAAATCAAAAACACATATAAAAGATGTAGTATGGGGGGACAATCCAAATAAGGGATGGTATGTGATAATGGAAAAAATAAATGGAAAGGAGATATGGAAACTTGAAGGACGCTCAAAAATAAATGCATTGGATCAATATAAAAAAGAACTTAAAAAAGTGATTAATCTCGGAATTTATGCAAGGGATTGTAATTGGTCTGGTAATGCTCTTTTCAGAGAGGATGGAAAATTATATCTTATTGATTTTTCATTGTGGAGAAAAGGTTCAAAATCTGAGTTAGAATTCCTTAATGAAATAATAAAAGATCCGGCATATTATATGCGTTACCCCACCCCCTATCATTAATTTTTTGGGTTTATAAAAGATTTTATAAAATAGACTGTTTTGTTTGTATTATGCAAGAGGTGTATACATTTGTTATTGGGATCTTACTTTTAGCATCAGGAATTCCTATTGGAGACATATTAGCAAAGACAACAAAAGAAGAATTAAAATCAGGAAACAAATGGTTCAAATCTTTGATAATTTTATGTATTTTGGGTGCAGTAATTTTTTTGATTTTTAGAGATGATGCATTATTGTTTACTTTTTTGTTTATGGCAATTGTTACTAGTAGAAGTTTGAATAAAAATAAAAGAAAATGAAAAAATCTGAAAAAGAATGGAAAGAGAAATTAAGTCCTGAAGAATATCA
>CAYSES010000014.1:5676-14843 GCA_964430085.1 Candidatus Woesearchaeota archaeon
GAAGAATATCATCAAAGGTATTTAATGAAAAAAGGAAAATCAAGTTGCAAATTTTAATTAGATAATTTAATAAATTATATTCCTGTTTTTATTCTATGTTATACTTAATCGGATTAGGATTGAATGAGAAGGGAATTTCACAGGAAGGATTAGAAGCAATCAAGAAATGTAAAAAGATTTATCTTGAAAATTATACAGTAGATTTTCCATATTCCAAAGAAAAACTTGAAAAAATAATCAAGAAAAAGGTAATTGCTGCTGAAAGGGATTTTGTTGAAAGTGACAATCCCATAAAAGAAGCAAAAAAAGAAGATGTTGCATTGCTGATCTATGGAAGTCCATTAACAGCAACAACACACATTTCATTGATTCAGGAAGCAGGCAAAAATAAAGTCAAGTATAAGATTATTTACAATGCTTCTGTTCTTGACGCTGCAGCTGAGACAGGTTTGCAGTTATATAAATTTGGAAAAATTGCAAGCATGCCAAAATGGAGCAAAAGTTACAAACCAACAAGTTTCATAGAAATCATAAAAGACAATCAACAGATAAATGCCCACAGTTTAATCTTGATTGACATAGGACTTGAATTAAAAGATGCAATTGATCAATTATTGGAGGTAAGCAAGGGAAAAATTAATCTAAAAAAAATGATAGTTTGTTCCAGATTAGGGAATAATGATAAAGAAATAGTCTATAAGAATGTTAGAGAAATAAAGAAAAATATGAAACCGCCTTTTTGTTTTATAATTCCAGGAAAGTTAAATTTTATGGAAAAAGAAGTCTTGGATAGATTTTAAAAATATAAACGCCAACAAAGGATAATGGAACAAGAAGAAAAAGAAATAATTGAATTTTGGAAAAAAAAGAAAATTTATCAAAAATCAGTCAAGAAAAATTCCAAAGGCAAGAAATTTTACATGATGGACGGCCCCCCATATGCAACAGGGCATATACATATGGGCACTGCTCTTAACAAAATTTCTAAGGACATTGCAATGCGATCACACAGACTTCAGGGATTTGATGTTTTTGACAGGGCAGGCTATGATACTCACGGAGTTCCTATTGAATTCCAGATTGAAAAAGAAATAGGAAGCAAGTCAAAAAAAGACATAGAAAAATTTGGCGTAAAAAAATTCATAAATAAATGTAAGGAATTTGCCACAAGGTATATTGGGGTTATGAACTCTGAATTTGAAAATCTTGGTGTTTGGATGAATTTTGAAAATCCGTACTTGACTCTTGAGGATTATTATATTGAAACTATATGGGATACTTTCAAGGTTGCAGATCAAAAAAAACTTCTTTACTTGGGGAAATATCCAATACATCTCTGCCCAAGATGTGAAACTGCAGTTGCTTTTAATGAAATTGAATATGCGAAACAAGAAGATAATTCCATATTTGTTAAATTTCCGGTAAAAGGAAAAAAGGGCACATATTTGATAATCTGGACAACAACACCATGGACACTTCCAGGAAATACTGGAGTGATGGTTAATCCTGATTTTATTTATCAGGAGATAGAAGTTCCTTCAGGAGAAAGATGGATTCTAGCAAAAGAACTTGTTCCAAAAATAATGGATATGTTAGAGATAGGATATAAGGTAAAAAAAGAATTTAAGGGAAAAGACATGGAAGGATGGGAATATGAAAATCCCCTATCAAAAAATCTTAAATTAAAAACAAAAAATGCTTACAAAGTAGTTCTTTCATCAAGATATGTAAATTTAGAAGAAGGAACAGGCTTGGTTCATTGCGCTCCCGGGCATGGTAAGGAAGATTATGAAGTTGGTAAGGAATACTGCTTGGATATGCCATCTCCTGTTGCATTGAATGGTCTTTTAACACAGGAAGCAGGAAAATATGCAGGAAAAAGAGCAAGGTTTGTTGACGAAGAGATTATCTCTGATCTAAAAAATGATAATGCCCTAGTTTACAAAATGAAATATTCTCATGACTATCCTTTATGTTGGAGGTGTAAAACTCCATTATTGATGATAGCGCAGCCACAATGGTTCTTGAAGATTTCAGATATCCATAACAAAATCTTAGCTGAAAATGAAAAAATTAACTGGATTCCTTCGTGGATGAAGTTAAGAATGAAAGCATGGCTGAATGGGATTTCTGACTGGCCTGTTTCAAGAATGAGGTATTGGGGAACGCCTTTGCCAATATGGATTTGTGATAAATGTGAAGAGAAAACAGTAATCGGAAGTGTTGATGAATTAAGAAAACTTGCGAAGATTCCGAAGACAAAGAAGATAGGACTTCATAAGCCAGACATTGATGAAATAACATTTAAATGTAAATGCGGGGGGAAAATGAAAAGAGTTCCTGAAGTATTGGATGTTTGGTTTGACTCAGGGGTTTCAAGCTGGGCTGCCTTATCAAAAACCGAATTTAAAAAATTCTGGCCTGCTGACTTAAACCTTGAGGGAAAAGATCAGGTAAGAGGATGGTGGAATTCTCAATTAATTTTATCAGAGATTAAATGGAGCAAAAAACCAATGGATACAATTCTTGAACACGGAATGGTTTTGGATATAGGCAAGAAAAAAATGTCCAAATCTTTGGGGAATATAGTTTCTCCACAGGACATAATAAAAAAATATTCAAGGGACTACCTTAGATACTATTTTGCAAAAATTTCAAAGGGAGAAGATTTTGCATTTGATGAATCTGAATTTAAAGATATCAGGAATTTTTTCAGGATCTTGCTAAATGTAAATACTTTTGTAAATCAGTTAGAAAAAGGAAAAAAGAAATTAAAAATTGAAGATAAATGGATATTGTCAAGATTGAATTCAACAATAAAAGAAATTACTGAATTGTATAATTCTTACAGATATCCTGAAGTTGTTCAATCAATTGAAAAGTTTCTTGTAGAAGATGTTTCAAAAACCTATATTAAAATGATCAGGGAAAGAAGCAATGAAGTTTATGATGTGTTAAACGAAATCAGAATTTCAGCATTAAAATTATTAGCCTCGATAATTCCATTCATGACAGAAAAAATCTGGCAGGAACTTAAAGATAAAAAAATAGTAAGTGATGAATCTGTTCATTTATCTGATTGGCCGAAATTTTCTGAAAAGAAAATAGATAAAAATTTAGAAAATGAATTTTTGAATGTTCTAAAAATTATTGAAACAGGATTAGCTGAAAGAGATAAAATACAAATAGGATTGAAGTGGCCTTTGGCAAGCGCGTCTATAGGGTTTAATAAAAAATTAGACCCTGCATTAGAAGGAATAATCTTAACTCAATTAAACGTAAAGAAAGCCATATGGAAAAAATCAAAGGAAACAAAAGTTGAATTTGATACAAAAATGACACCTGAACTTGAAGCAGAGGGTTATGCGAGAGAAATTTCAAGACAAGTGCAAGCATTCAGAAAAAAACTCGGATTAAAAAAAGAAAACAAAATTGAATTGTTTATTTTTACCGACGGAGAATTAAAGAATATTTTTGAAAAAGAAAAAAGATTTATCATGGAAAGAACCAATGCAAAAAAGTTAGAATTTAGTGAAAATGTTACAACTGCTAAGGAAAGATTTAAAAATATATATGAGTTTAAAATAAGAGATAAAAGAGGCCTTATTGCTGTTAAAATAATCACCAAACAGTGAGACCAATAATTCACTCTTTTACCATAACAATATTTAAAAAGAAAAATAACAAATAAAAACAATGATAGTTAAGGACGAATTTTTGAGTAGGTTAAGAAAAATTTTTGACCTAAACCTTTATGAAGTTAAGGTATGGACTGCCTTGCTTTCAAGAGGAACAAGTACTGCAGGAGAATTAAGCAATATTTCTGATGTTCCAAGAAGCCGAACATATGATATTCTTGAATCACTTGAGAAAAAAGGATTTATTATAATGAAACTTGGAAAGCCAATCAAGTTTGTTGCATTAAAACCAGAAGAAGTTGTTGAACGTGTAAAGAAAAATCTTATAAAACATGCAAAGGAAAAAACAGAAAGGCTCGAGAAGTTAAGGAATGACGAAGTTCTTGAAGAATTGAATTCATTGTTCACAAAAGGAATAAAATTTGTTGAACCGTCTGACTTATCAGGAAGCATGAGAGGAAGACAAAACCTCTACAATCATTTAGACATGATGATAAGGGGAGCAGAGAAAACAGTTACAATCGTTACCACAAGAGAAGGCCTTAATAGGAAGTTTGAGGCAATAATGCCAACTTTAGAAAAATGTAAAAAAAGAGGAGTTAAGGTAAGAATAGCAGCTCCAATAGACAACAGCAATGCAAAGATGGCAAGAGAATTCAAGAAAGTGGGAGAAATAAAAAATATTGAAAAGATAAGAGCAAGATTTGTGATTATTGATAGCAATCAATTAATGTTCATGTTACTTGATGACGAAAAATTCCATCCTAACTATGACGTTGGAATTTGGGTTAACACTGAATTCTTTGCTCAGGCATTGGAACAAATGTTTGAACTTGCATGGAAAGAAATGAAGCCTGTTAAATAATTCTAGGGTAGTTACAAAACATAGATTTTAAAAATAAGTAAATTATCAGATTTTTATGCAGTATAGTTACGAAGATATAAAAGAAACTTTGAAGACTGATGTTACTTATTATCATGAGAATTATATAACAAAGGCTCTTAATGAATTTGGGTATGATTCTTTTCCTGAGTCTGGATTAAATGATAAGGGTAAAAATAAGTTGATAAACAAAGTTATAGAAATATCTGAAAGTGAAGCAAGCCTTCAACAAAAGGGTATAAAAAAAATAAAAAAGACATCTGAAAATTTAGAAAGCATTCTAATCAAAGATTTAAAAAAGGTGGGAAAAATTGCATATAAAGTAATTACTTATCTCCCAGCAGCAATTATGGCAGCCCCAACTACTGTTAGAAGAAGTTTGGAGGGGTATTACGGGGAAGATAATGGATTGATGATATCAGCATTAACAGCAGGAATGTTTAGTGCTGCAACTCTCTCAAGTTATTTATGCCTCGGGGTAGAAACTCCTGAGCTCATCCCATATGTTTTAATTTCGCAATTAACTACAAATGCTGTAAGTGGAATTTATGAATGGATCAAAAGTGCTAAAAAAAAGAGCGAAAAATAAAAAACCTAAATGGAATAAAAGATATAGCGAACCTGATTTTCCTCTATAAAATTACATTTCTTTCATTACTTCAATTCCAAGAAGATAAAGTGCATTTCTTATTGTTGTTCTGAATGCATCAACTAAACGCAATCTAAAAGCTTCTGATTCCCCACCAATAACAGGACATGAATGATAAAATTCATTAAATAATTGTGCAAGTTCAAAAGAATATGTTCCTATTATGCTTGGGTTTAAGGAAGTTTCGGCTTTATTCACAATTTCAGGAAATTCTGAAATCTTTTTTACAAGATTTTTCTCAGTATCTTTTAAATTTTTTATTTTAATTTTTGATTTGTTAAAGTTCCCTGCCTTTTTTAAAATTGATGAAGCCCTTGCATAACTATATTGGATATATGGCCCAGAATCCCCTTCAAAGTTCAAAGCTTTTTCCCAAGAAAAATGAACATCTGTTAATGGAGTTGTTTTTAGGACAATATATTTTAATGCTCCAACTCCGATTTTTTCTGCATCTCCTTTTGTTTCTCTTTTTTTAATTTCTTCTTTTGCCTTGTCAATTGTTTTTTCAAGAACGTCTTCAAGGAGAATTATATCCCCTTTTCTTGTGGCCATTATTTCTTTTTCAAATCTTATTGTTCCAAAAGGAAGATGAATCATTTTATCATAGAAATCATAACCAAAAATTTTCAAGATTTTGAATAGTTTTTCAAAATGATCTTTCTGACGAAAGTCTGTAACATAAATCATCTTTTCAAACTTATATTTTTTATAGCGTTCAACTGCCGCACCAATATCATATGTCATGTATGAAGATGTTTTATTTGAACGAAGAACGAATTTTTTTTGCCCATCAACTTCTACGTAAACAGCGCCGTCTTTTTCTGTCTTTGCCAAATTTTTCATGATAGCATTTGTAACTATCTTCTTTCCTCTTTCTGAGAACTCACTTTGCCCGACAGTTTCATTAAAATTAACATTCAGCATTTCATAGACTTTATTGAATCCTTTTTCAGATGCTTTTCTTATACTATTCCAAATGCTTTCTGTTTTTTTGTCTCCCAGTTCTAACAGTTTAAGTTTTTCTTTTGCCTTGCTTGTCCATTCATTATCCTGAAACTCTTCTTCAACTCCTTCTGTAAGCTTTGTTTTTTCCTTTGCACAAAATTTAACATAAAGTCTCAATAATTCCTGGACAGGATTTTTCTTCAGTGCTTCTTTATCAAGCCAAAGCTCATAAGCAACAATTAATTTTCCTATATGCAATCCGATATCTCCTAGATAATTTACTCCAATGGGTTTGTATCCTAAAAAATGATAAATTCTCATTAAAGAATCTCCAAGTATTGTTGATCTTATGTGGCCAATATGCATTGGTTTTCCTACATTCGGGGCTGAAAAGTCAATTACAATCTTTTTGTTTTTTCCAATTGAAGACTTTCCAAAATTAGCATTAATCCTTATAACCTTATCTGCAAGAAGTTTTTTGTCAAGATAAAAATTAAGATATGCCCCCTTGCTTTCTACCTTTTCTATTTCTCTGGGAAGTTTTATGTTTTGTGACAAATGTGCTGCAATTTTGTCGGGAGACTTTTTTTCTTTTTTAGATAATATAAAACACGGGAAAGAATAATCCCCCAATTCAGGAGAAGGAGGGACTTCAATTAATTTTTCGATTTCCTCTGGTTTTAATTTAACCTCTTTCTGAAGAAGCTGAATTATGACATCTTTCATAAGTATGAATAGAAAAAGTGATTAATAAATTTTTATGGAAAGACTAATTGGAGATCTTTGGCTTAAAGCCATACTTTTTATTGTAGGTCTTTACTGTATCTTCAATGTTAGATCTTGCATTTTTAGTACACCTATCTATTTTGTAGTTAACGATATAAAATTTGCAAGTTTTTTTAATATCAACTGCAAGTCTTAAAACACCAGCTTTAGAATTATTTAATATTTCTTTAGGGATATGTTGAATACATTCAAAATATTTTATTTCTCCTGTTTTTGAATCAATGCGAAAATTAGCAGCCACACAAGGATAATTATTCCAATGTCCAGCATTTCCTCCAATACTTTCCCCAGCAATTAGGTAGAGCATTTCTCCGTTTGAATATCCAGTCATTTTTTTTAGATTCTTCTCTAAGATAGAACTCATAAAATTTATAATGTCTCTTAATTTTTATATGTTATGGAAGAATATGATCTCATAATTGTTGGAGCTGGTCCTGCAGGGTTGACTGCCGGAATTTACGGAGCGAGGAGTGGATTGAAAACAGCAATTATTTCTAAGGAAATAGGAGGAACAGCTAATTCAATATTGCTTTTGGAAAATTGGCCTGGATTCAGCGGAACAGGAGTAGAGCTAATGAAAAAATTTTATGATTCTGTAAAAAAATATGATGTAGACTTCATTACAGGGGAAGTTAAGAGTCTTGAAAAAAAAGGCAAGAATTTTATTATAAAAATGGAGAATAAAGAATTTGAGAGCAAGGCATTAATTATTGCTACAGGAAGCAAGAGAAAACAATTAAAGATTCCAGGAGAGAAAGAACTTGAAGGAAGAGGAGTGAGTTATTGTATAACTTGTGATGCTTTCTTTTTCAAGAACAAAACAGTTGCAGTAATTGGGGGGAGTGATTGTGCTTCTGGATCTGCTTTGGCTTTGGCTAAAGTTGCAAAAAAAGTTTATGTTATATATCGTGGAGAGCATTTAAGGTGTGAAGAAATTATTTTGGAAAATCTTGAAAAAAATAATAAAATAGAACTTGTATACAATGCAATTCCAAAAGAAATTAAGGGAAAGGACAATGTTGAAAGTTTAGTTATTAAAGAAAGGGGAAAGGAAAGGGAATTAAAACTTGACGGAATTTTTGTTGAAATAGGCTCTGTACCCATCACAGAATTTTCCAAGAATTTAAAATTAAAATTAGATAAAGAAAATAATATCATTGTTAATGAGAATATGGAAACTTCTGTAAAAGGAGTATTTGCTGCAGGCGACGTTACAAATTCTAAAGTTAAGCAAGTCTTGACTTCTTCTGCTGAGGGGGCTATTGCAGCAAAAAATGCAGGGGAATATCTGAAAAAGAGCATATAAATCTTTAAAAAAGAGTCTTCTTATAGAAAAAAATGGGTTTAGCAAAGAAGATAGGAAAAATTTTTACAATAGGCGCATTAAGTTTTGGAATTATGTATAATCTTTTTCCTATAAATGATAAAAAAATAGAACAGGAAATAAACAAATATAAATCTCTTTACATAGTAGAATTAAGTGAAGACTATAAGTTGCTTGGATGGGATTTTGACGGGGATACCTACTCAGATATAGCTGGTTATTATAAAGTAAAGAAAGAAAGTGAAAATTTATTTGGTTTAAGATTAGTACAATTCTGGACAGATAAAAACAAGAATAAAATGATGGATCCAGATGAATGGGAAGATTCGTACAATGGAGAATATCAATCTTTTACTATGGAAAAATTTCCTTCTAATAAAGAAGTGATGTCTCTCTATAAAGATGAGAATAATGACGGATGGAGTGATAAATTTTATGATTATTATCTTACTACTTCAGGGACATTTAAGGCAGGAAATGGAAAAAATTTTCCGCAATTTCATTTTGATTTAATAGGACTTCATAAAGATTGGAATGGCAATCATCAAATAGATCCAGAAGAAGAGAACTGGATTTCTTATTAAAGCAAACACTTATTAATCTCTTTTTTCTGATTTGGTTATGGTAGAAATTAAAAAAGATAGCCTTGAAAAAGCTCTTGACAAAAAAGAAGAGAAAAAAGAACTTTCTAAAGACATGGAAATTGGATTTCATCAGGGTGCATTGAATACCTTGATTAATGAAAGGAATGAGATGGTAAAAATAATCCAACAAATTGAACATGTAATGCAAGCGCACATGAAAAGATTAGAAGAGCTTGGTGTGAAAATCAAGACATCTGAAAATAAAGAATAATTCTGAAAGCCTCTGACGAGATTTGAACTCGTGACCCCCAGTTTACGAAACTGGTACTCTAACCAACTGAGCTACAGAGGCATATAA
>CAYSES010000015.1:0-8390 GCA_964430085.1 Candidatus Woesearchaeota archaeon
CTTAATAAATTATTCTTAGGGGTAGTTGTCCGATTTATTTATTCCATCAATTCTTTTGTATTAATAAAAACTCATCCAAAGCAACCATACACCTAAAAGAATCATAAAGATGGCGCTAAGCATTTGTTTCTTCTTGAATCTTTGTGCTTGTTTGTGTATCTGTTCTGGAAATCCAATTTTTGTAATTCCTTTGATTAAAGTAGACCAGCCCAAAATAGTAATAGCCACTTTCCAATTAGCAACCCAAATATTGTGTAAAATTACTGTAACTAATCCCATGAGAAATGAGATATAGCCTGTGGAGATAACAAATGCTTTGTTATCTGTCATCTCTATGGTCTTACCTAATTGTCTTGTAATAATAAATAATAATCCAAACACCACAAAGAAACTACCCCACATTCTTGCGAAAAATATTGAAATTTCCATCACTATTTTTATTACACTCTTTTAACTAATAATAACAATATTAATTTGTTATAGTTTATAAAATAAACTAATTTTGTGGATATCCCATAGATTTAGTAATTATTATTTTGAAGATTCTTCTTTTTTTTCAGTATTTTCTTGTAAAGGTTTTCCTTCAAATTCAGAATAATGACACTTACCACAATATTTTCTTCCTCTTGAGTCCATTAAAAATATTCCTGGACCGCATCGAGGGCAAAAATTTGCAGAACGTGAAACTTTATCCCCTTCTATTTTATATTTTGAATATCTTTTACTTGTAGGATTGTTCTTATGATTTTTTTTCCCTTTTTTTACTGCTTTCTTTGCCATTATTTCTTTTCCTCTTTTTTAACTTTTTTTTGTTTTGATTCTGTTTTATCTTTTTCTTCTTTTGAAGGATAAATGTTTGCAGTAATAATAAAATTATGTGAACCAAATCTTCCATCTATTTTTTTAATTTTTATATTCTCTAGAGTTGTAGAAAATTCTTTAGCAATAAATTCTTCAGCTTCTGATACCTTTGGGCTTATATCTGCTTCTACACTAACTACTATTTCTTTTCTTTTGAAAAGAGGATTTTCTTGTTGTTTTAAAATTTCAGTTTTTTTCATTTTAGAATTTATCTTGTTTTAATCGCAAAATTTCCCTTATCTTTTAATTTAAGTTTTTGTGCTATCTCTGATTTTTCTGGGTTTAAGACTATTATTCTTCCCTTAAAATTATCAGTAGATTCTTTTGAATCACATTTAGGGCATTTCTCTCCTTCATAAATCGTGTTGCAAATTTTGCATGCTTTTTGTTTTACCATTATTTCTTTTTCTTTCCTCCCTTGCTTCCCTTTTCCTCTGACCTTGCAGCTTTTTGATCTGCTTTTTGTTTTTTTATCTGATCTTCTTTAATCCATTCAAGCTTTCCTAATCCTGGCTGCCTCATTGTCAAACCTATTTTCAATTCTCCCCCTTTATGGCTTATTGCAACAATTCTTGCTAAGCATAGATCACCTTGCTTTAATGCTCTTTTTGAAGATTTTCCTATTAGTGAATTTGATTTATTGAAACTAACATAATCATCCATTGTTTGACTTATATGAATCATTCCTTTCATTACTCCTAAATCCATGAATGCTCCAAAATTAGTTATTTCAGAGATTATTCCATAAACAAGTTCCTGTAATTCTGGTTTCCATACAAGCAATTTGAATCTTGATCTGTAGTATGCAGCTCCGTCGCCAGGGATTATGACTCCTTCTCCAACTTCAATTACCTCAATTATTGTGATAACTTTCCCAATTTCTTTATCATAATACTCTGCATAAGTTTCTTTAAGCTGTTTTTCAACAGATTCCAAAGTAGGCAAACCGAATAATTTTGGTTCTACTCGTATATGGTCCTCAACTTCAATTAGATAGAACATTTTAACAAAAATTATAGCAAAAATTGGTTTTTAAAACTTATTATTAGTAGTAACTGGAGATATAAAATTTTTTAAAGAATATTTATATGGCTAAGGTTATGAATGGCCAACCGAAAAGGATAATTTCTGTAGGCTTAATGAAACCTTCTTGCTTAGAAGGGGATACTATTTATGTTCAGCTTAAGGGTTTAAGAGGACAGCTTTTTGCTGAAGCGATATCCAATGAGCCTTTTAGGTACTTAGATTGCAGAATGATTAAGGTAAAAAGAGCAACCAATACTTCTGCAGTGGCTCCAAATTTCTATTATGAAGTTGATGATTTTTTAGAAATCTTAAAAAAATATAATAATGCAGAAAGAATTGATGAATTTGATGAAGAGCTTATTATGCCGGCACTGGAAGATTTATTTTACAATTAAAAATTTATACCCCCTCTAATATATTTCCTTTTATAACTAACTTCTGATTTTTTACTTTATCTTTTATTTCTTTATCTAGGGTTGCAACGATTAATGATGGGTTTTCTTTTGCATAATTAATTATTCTTTTATCAACATATCCTCTTCCAAGTTCAATTTCTATATGACTGTTCTTCTCAATGATTTTCAGGGCAAGGCTTGCCTCTGGTTTTTTGTCTTTGAATTTCTTAATTTCCCTAATAACTTCTTTTGGAATGATAATCTTAAATCCCATTAGTTCAATTTCCTCAAAAAAATCAATTTTTTTTCTTATACATGAGAGTATAAAATTGGTATCTAACAATACATATTTCATAACTCAATTAAGCAGCGATGATATAAAAAACTTAACATTTATTAATATAATAAGCTTAAGATACATAATGCAAGAAAAAGAGAATGTTTTGAGAATTCTTGAAGAAACAAAAACAGCTATTGATAATAATGATTCTTTGAAGTTAAAAAATCTCAGCAATCAGACAAACAATACTGCTTCATTGACCCAAGACCCTGATAACATTGCTGTTGCTGTTGCTGTTTATTCTATAAGCAAGATTCTTGAAAGGGCAGAACACTATAGAAAACTTCCTGGCTGGAAGGAATTTTATAAAATTATTATTCTGGCAATTAACAATTCTATAGATGCAATAAAAAAAGATAATCCAAAAAAATTAACTGAAAGTTTAATATCAATTAGGAAGGCTGTTTCAAAACTTTCAGGAAAACTTAAGGAATATGTCCAAGATGTTTTTAGAAAGGCACAAATCAACAAAGCATCAAAACTTTATGAGCATGGTCTTTCTATGGAAAAAACTGCATCTCTTCTGGGGGTAACTCTATTTGATCTTGCAAGTTATGCAGGACAAAGACCTGAAATCTCTGAGGCTCCTTTTAACAGAACATTGGATGTAAGATCACGAATTAAAACTGCACTTGACATGTTCAAATGAAAAACAATAAAACAGAAAAGGTATTAATTTTTGATTCAAGTTCTATAATCAATTTTGTTCTGAATGGATTGCTTGAAGAATTTAGAGGATTAAAAAAAGCTTTTGGAGGGAAATTTTTAATAACCGAAGAAGTGAAAAAAGAAATTGTAGAAAAACCCTCAAAAATAAAAAGATTTGAGCTTGAAGCATTAAAGATTAAAGCGCTTCTTGATGAAAAGATTCTTGAAATGCCCTTAGATATCGGAGTTAAGGATCAGGAGGTATCTGAGATAACTAATGACATACACTATACTGCAAATAATACTTTTTTTGGAAGGGGAAATGCTATACATATAATTGATTCTGGAGAAGAATCATGTTTGGCACTCAGCAAGTTGCTCGGGAAAAAAGGAATAAAAAATCTTGTTGTGATAGATGAAAGAACAATACGAATGTTATGTGAAAGGCCAGAAAATTTAGCTTCTTTATTACATAAAAGAATGCATACAAAAATAGAAGCAAAGACAGACAACTTCAAACTCTTTGAAGGATTTAAATTTATACGATCAACTGAGTTAATTTATATTGCCTACAAAAAAGGTATAGTAAAATTGAAGAATCACGATGTTCTTGATGCATTACTCTACGCCTTTAAATTCAATGGCTGTTCTATTTCTGATGAAGAGATTAATGAGATAAAAAAGATGGGCAATAAAAGATAGTTAGAAAAGGTTAAAAATAATCTAATTCTTTAAAGTTTAAGGGTGCGTAGGCTAGTGGTAGACTATCTGGCTCCAGACCAGAATGCGGGGGTTCGATTCCCTCCGTGCCCATTTACTCTTTTATGTGGCTTAACTTCTCAGAAATCTCATTAGCTTTTTCTTCACCAAAAAACGGGATTAAATCTTCTTTTTTTAAATCTAAAATTGAAATTAAATTTTTGAAATTCTTAATTAAGATCCCGGTATCTTGATCTGCTATGCCTGTTTTTTCTAACATCCTATAACCTTTTGGAAGAATAAACTCTGATTCAGAAAGTCCCATACATTGTTTTATATTTTCTATTTCTAAAAGTTCGTCGTAACTGAGAACAGAAAGAATTTTTTTGCTTTTAGGAAGGCCTAATCTTGAATAGTCCTTGATAACTTCATCAACTTCTTTTTCTACTCTATAAAGAAGTTCTTTAAGTCTAGATTTTACTATTGCGCCCTCACTTCCAAGTTCAATTATATACCCCTTTAATGTGTCTGAAATTTTAAGAATCATAACACCTTTTTGGATTAAGGAAAGAGCTTTATTCAATTTTGGCCTCTTTTTTAATTCTTCAACATCTAATTCATTTTTATCTTTTTCAAAAACTTCTTTGTGCTTTTCTAAAATCTGAAGAATTTCTGTTGCTCTCCTGATTATATCATTAGTATCTCTAATAAGGTATTTCAGATCTTTATAGAATAAAGCAACTTCATTTCTTCTTTGGGATACTGCGATTACTATTGTTCCTGCTTGTTTTGCTGTTCTTTCTGCTGCTTTATGCCTTGTTCCTGTTTCATTAGAAGAAATTGTGTTATTTGGGGTGAGAAGAACGTTACAAAATAATATTTTTCTCAGATCTTTTGATAAGACTATCCCCCCATCCATTTTACTTAATTCAATTAATCTTTGAGAAGTAGATCTTGCGTTTAATTTAAAGCCTCCTTCAAAAAGATTTTGCATGAAATCATTATATGCAACAATTAATCCACCTGTTTTTGCTTTTTGTATTCCTTCAACTGCATTTCTTAACAAAGTTCCGGGGGATACTGTCTTTAATATTTCTGTGATCTCTTCTGGTTTAATGTCCTTATTTCTTTCTACAAGTCTTGATTGAATCTCTTTTTTTTCGTCTTCCATGTTTCTACAACAGATATATAACTGACATATTTAAATATATTTATGTAAATATTAGGTTTTTTATGAAAAAAACTAAAAACTAAAAACAATTTATTAAATTATGAAAAAAGAGGTTAAGGAACAAGAATTAAAAGAAAAGACAAAAAAACTTAGCATAAAAGATGGAGTTGCATGGTCTGTTATGCAAGGTGCTGGTCCAAGTTACATTACTCCTTATGCCCTTGCAATAGGAGCTAATAATGCCCAGATTGGTTTTTTGACATCTATCCCATCGTTGTTAGGAACTTTATCACAACTTTTTACTTCAAAAATACTTGAAAAGAATTCAAGAAAAAAAATACTTGTAAGTGGTGTTTTTTTACAAGCATTGACTTGGCTGCCCATCCTTCTTGTGGGCTATCTCTTTTTTTACAAAGGCCTTGATCATGGTCTTAGTGCTACTTTGATGATATTATTTTATACATTGTTCATAGTTTTTGGTTCATTTGTATCTCCAGCATGGAATTCTATTATGAAGGATATTGTAGATAAGGCAAGGGGAAATTTTTTCGGAAAAAGGAATAGGGTTATTGGGATATTTACATTAATTTCTATGTTAACTTGTGGGTTTATATTAAATTACTTTAAAAAAACAAATCTTATTTTTATTGGTTTTGTGATCATATTTGGGATTGCGTTTGTAGCGAGGTTAGTGTCTGATTATTTTCTTTCAAAACATTATGAACCAAAATTAAAATTAGAGAAGGGATATTATTTTAGTCTGGGTTCTTTTATTAAGAATGTTCCGAGAAGCAATTTTGGAAAGTTTGCTGTTTTTGTTGCATTGATAACCTTTGCATCAGCAATAGCTTCTCCTTTCTTTGCAGTTTATCTTTTGAAAGATCTTAATCTTGATTATATTGTTTGGACATTAGTAATAGTTGCCAATTCATTAAGTGCATTAATATCGATGCCTTTATGGGGAAAGTTTGCAGACAGATTCGGAACTTTAAAGGTTCTCAAATGGACTGGGGCTGTTGTATGCCTTGTTCCGCTTTCATGGTTTTTTACTATGTTCTTGATAAATGTAAGCGTTCCCCTTGTAATCATTTATTTAATGGCTATTGAACTTTTTTCAGGATTTATCTGGGCGGGTTTTAATCTTTCAGCCTTTAATTTCATATATGATGCTGTCAGCAGAGAAAAACTTGCATTATGCATTGCTTATTATAATGTTTTTAATGGGGTAGGAATTTTCCTTGGAGCAACTCTTGGAGGGATTTTATCCTCTATGGATATTTATTTCTGGGGGATAACTCCTATATTGTTTGTATTCTTAGTAAGCGGCTTTGCACGGTTTATTGCTTATATACTAATGGTTTCTAAATTCAAGGAAGTAAGAAAAGTTGAAACTTACCACGATGGGGAATTTGAAAAAGAAATGGAAGATATGTTATTTCTTTCTCCATTCAAATTTATGAGACATAATCATAATCACGGCAGTATTATTGGAGCTAAAAAAGACTTTTGACTTTCCCAAAATTATAAACTTCTTTTTCTCCAACCACATAAACATCAAAGTTAAATAAATCCTTTTTTGGGATTATTGAAAAACCGTCTTCGTATTCATAATCAATGCTATTCACTGTTGTGCCTTCTATTGTTGAAAGAAAACTTGGAAGGATTATTACTTGTTTTTGTTTAAATTTGCCTACAAGAAAACATTTGTATTTTTCTTTTTTTATTCCAGGATTGTCTGACAGCATTATTGAGGGATGGATATGCCCCATAACTATTGTTTTAATTTTTTTATCCAAAATTTCGGGGAATAGCTTGTGACCATGGGTAAATACTATGCCATCCTGTATAGAATAATCTATAAGTCTATCACTGAATGAATAATCAATTGTATCATGATTTCCTTTTATTAGAATGATGTCTTTGTTTTTTATGTAACTTGTTAAAAATCTGAGGAAATCATTAAAATAATTTTTTTCTTTCCATTCATATGAAAAAGAATGTTTTATATCTCCTATAAAAACTAATTTGTTAACTTTGAGATTTTTTTCCTTAATCTTTTCAAATATTGTTTTAAATTCTTTTTTCATTTCTTCAATTTGGATTTCAGGAATTAAAACTCCTGACTGCTGCAGCTGATATTCATATCCAATATGTAGATCTCCGATTGCCAAAATTCCCTGTTCAGGAAAAAATAATGCTTTTCCAATAAAGATAAAATCCTGTTTTTCCATTATTTTTAATAAAGAAAGACATTTAAAAAAGTGATTAATTGAGAAAATAGGCCCGTATCGCATAAGGGTATTGCACAAGATTGGAAATCTTGGTCCGAAAGGGCATCCAGGTTCGAGTCCTGGTGCGGGCGTTTTATGTCTTTTTAGTAATAATTTATATTTATATTTTCTTCACTTTTTCCAGTGATTATACAGTCAGAAATTAAGTCTTTTGTTATTTCATCTTTAATTGCCAGTTTTACTTTAGTAATTTTATAACCTTCTAATACATTTCCTTTTGGAATCCCTTGTTTTTCTCCCTTGTCATTTTCAATGACACCATTCATTTCATCCCAACCATTTATTTGTTTATTGAATTCTTCCAGCGCATCGGGATCAAAAAAAGCAATACTTATAACCCCACACATCATTTTAGTAGTAAATGGGGTTAAGTCAACTAAGTCTGTATGTATTTTTTCAGAATCAACATAAAAAGACATATCAATATTTGCCGTTTTGTCCATATTGTTCTTTGTAATTGTTATAGAAGCATTATTATTAGAAAATTTTATTATCTGTATCGGCGAAATTTTTTCTCCAATTTTGCTATGTGCAAATAAAGTTGAACTAATAAATATAAGAAAAATCAGGATGATCAATCCAACCCCCCCAAATAAAATTACTTTTTGTATTTTCTTTTTCATTTAGTAAATCTTCTCCTCTATAAAATTTCTAATTTTCTCAAAGTTGGGCTGTTGTTTCTTGCGGAACATTATTGTATTCTCATCATGAGTAGCTCCCACTAATGCACTCTTAGTTTCTTGTCCCCCAATAAAACTGAATTGAATGAATCCATTTGTAAATATCCCGCAATGTTTAAACTGCACAGCAGAAATTTGTTTTATTGCTATTCTTTTATTTCCCTTAAGTCCTTGCGTTGCAAAAGCCATGAATCCTTTCCTAACAATTTCTATAAATTTGTCGTTTACAATTAAACTTCCATTTATCCCCTTGGCTGTTAATTCTTCCATTTTTTATGT
>CAYSES010000015.1:8490-14397 GCA_964430085.1 Candidatus Woesearchaeota archaeon
CAGTGTAAATCTTTTTATACTGATACTACACTTCTTATAATGCCAGAGTCATACAAAGATTATTCTTGGATTCTTAAGGGAAAACAAAGGAGGAAAATTCTAAAGGTTATGGATAAACCAATGATCCCTACTCAAATCAAAGAAAAAACTAATTTAAGCCTTAATAATGTAAGTGATATTCTTAGAGAGTTTAGGAAAAGGAAAGTAGCAAAATGCCTTAATCCAAAAGAAAAAACCGGAAGACTTTATGAACTTACAAACAAGGGAAAGAAATTAAAAAAGCAAATAGAAGATTAAATCAAATTTTTTTCCTTAAAACTAAAATATTTTTTATCCCCAATGATTATGTGGTCTATTACAGGGATCTTCATTATCTCAGCTGCTTTTAATATTTCCTGTGTCGCTTCTATGTCTGACATGCTAGGATTTGGATCTCCTGAAGGATGATTGTGAATCAAGATTATTGAATTGGCATTTTCTTCTAAAGCAATTTTAAAAATTTCTCTTTGATTAATTAAAGATTCATTAAGAGAGCCAGTAAAAATTGTCTTATCTTTCATCATCCTGTTTCTTGAATCGAGGAAAATAACCTTAAGATTTTCTTGTTTTAATGAACTCATTTCAGCAATAAAAAGCTTAACTAATTCCTTGGCATTTTTTATAGATAATTTTTTATCTTCTTTAAACGAAAAAATTCTTCTACCAAGTTCAAAGCAAGCAGCAATTTGACAAGATTTTGCTGTTCCAATCCCCGCCTCTTTAGATAATTTTGATATACTTGCCCTTGACAGTGATTTTATATTATATTTTTCAAGAATTTTATTTGAAAGAGCAAGGACATTATCTTTTTTATTGCCTGTTCCAAGGATTATGGCAAGTAATTCTGAATTTGTTAAGACTTTAGGGCCATGCTTAATTAATTTTTCTCTTGGTCGTTCTTCTGATGGAAGGGCTTTTAATTTCATAATTCGGAGAATAATTATTGATTTAATAATTTATGTTTACTAAAAGGAAATTTTTTATAATTCAAAAATAACTAACATTGTGCCCTTGTAGTTCAGTCTGGATAGAACGCGAGCTTGCGGAGCTTGTAACCGAGGTTCAAATCCTCGCAGGGGCATTTAATAAAATTTAAAAATATATAATGATTAATATATTTTACAGTATATAAAGGAGGAAAAATGGCGAGAAAGGGAATGATGATGGGGCACATGCATAAATGCAAGGGTATCTCAATGATTGTTCTTGGTCTGCTAGTAATAGGAAATGTTTATTGGCAAGTTGTAGACTGGGGAACTTTCATCGGTGGAATTTTAGTACTTGCAGGATTCATGAAATTAGTTATGCCCCATAAGGGAATGATGAAGTATTAAATTTATTTTACTTTTTTCATATGCAGTTCATGCATTCTTTTTAAGAATGCTTGTTTATCCTCAATGCGAATTAGGTCACTTTGACCCTGCATAATTATCCCAAGCGCAAAGGGTGAAGGCAATGGTGTTTCACGAATTCTTAATTTTATTCTTCCTTCTTTAATCCATTGCAAAACAAGCTTTGCATTTTGAATGTCCATTAAATCTTCAAGGACCTCTCTTCTGGCTTCTCTTAGAATAGGAAATTCAGAAGATATTTTTTTTACTGAATGTAATAAAAAGTGTGATTTCATTTGCTGTTTTCCTACTGTTTTTTTCTTTCCCCTGTAATTTCTTAGAATCATTAATGCTCTTGTTGAACAATGCCTGAATCTTCTTGCCAGAACATCTGTTTTTTCTATTGCTTCTTTCAAAATTTCTTCAAGATTTTCTGGATTGAGAAATTTCATAACTTTTTCTATATTCATTTTTTCTCCTGCAATATAAAAACTATTATCATTTATTCCAAGTTCAATATCCCTTCCTCCTGATCTTCCTAATAAAAAACCAATTGCCCTTGATAATGCATCATTAACCCTTCTTCCGTACATTGAATGAAAAATTAAATAATGTTTTTGTGAATTGTATCTTTCAACTAAAAGTGTTCCTGAATTCGGGATTTCAAGAAAATTATATTGCTCATTAAAATAGTTATAAATTGTTTCTGCCCCCACTTGACTGACATAAAGAGTTTCTTTAATTGTTTTTATTATCTCTGATTTCTTTGCTTTCTTCTTGAATTTTTCATTCATCAAACTTCTGAATTTGTTTATTTCCATAGCAGAATCAAAACTTAAGGGAAGCATTTCAGAAAACCAGGAAGGAATTGTCGGAGACCTGTCAATTGCTCCTTTTACATAAACATTCATTCCCCTTGTATACAAATACAGGTATTTTTTTCCTCCGAGAACAAAAACATCTCCTTTCTTCATCCTTTCCAAAAAACCTTCATCAATTGCTCCAACAGGCTCTCCTGATGGAGAGAGTTTAACTGTTATGAATGATTCTTCAGGAATTGTTCCTATATTTGTTAAATACAAAACCCTTGCTAATTTTCCTCTCTTTCCAATTTGCTTGGTTTTTGAATCATACCATATCTTTCCATAAACATTATTTTTTTCCAGAGCATAATCTCCTGCAAGATAAGAAACAACATCAAAGAAATCATTTCTTGAAAGAGTTGAATAACAGTAACTTCTTCTTATTAAAGAGAATAATTCATCAACCTCCCAAACTTTGTATATAGCCATTCCAAACATCTGTTGACTTAGAACATCAAGGCAATTTTTTGGAAAATAAATCTTGTTTATTTTTTTCTCTATCATTTCCTTTTGAATAACTGAACATTCAACAGAATCATCTCTGTCCAACACAATGAATCTTCCTTTTGCAGTTTCGTGAAGCTTATGGCCTGCTCTTCCTAATCTTTGTAATGCCCTTGCACTGCTTTTAGGACTGCCTAACATAATAACTAAATCAATATATCCAATATCTATTCCAAGCTCAAGACTTGTAGAACAAACAACAACTCTCAGTTTCCCGTCTCTCAACTTTTCTTCAATATCAAATCTATGACTCTTGCTTAATGAAGAATGGTGTGCAGCGATATTATCATCTCCATATTCTGTAGGAAATTTTTCTTTTAGATGGTTTACAACTCTTTCTGTTGCAGAACGAGTGTTTGTAAATATCAATGTTGTTTTATGCTCTTTAATCAAAGAATCAATTAAATTATACATACTTGTTCCGAAGTTTTCTTCATTGATCAAATCTCCGACACTCAAAACTTCCACATCAAGTTTTTTATTGAGTTTTACTTCTGCTATGAATACTTCCCTGTCTTCATCTATCCCAACGAGAAATTTCGCAACTTCATCTAAAGGAGCTATTGTTGCGCTAAGACCTATTTTTACAGGCCAAATATTGCTTACTTCATTTAATCTCTCTAAAGTTATACTAAGATAAACTCCTCTTTTATTGTCTAATGCGTGAATTTCGTCAATGATACAAAACTCAACTGCTCTTAAATAATCAACAAATTTTTTAGAGGTTAAAAGAATTGCAAGAGATTCAGGCGTTGTTACAAGTATATGTGGGGGATGTTTTGCCATTTTTGCTCTTTCTGCAGTAGTTGTATCTCCTGTTCTTAGACCGACTCTTATTTTTTGGAGCTTTATCTTCTTTTTTTCTGCTAATTTATAAATTTCATTTAGGGGTTCTATCAAGTTTTTATGGATATCATTACTCAATGCTTTTAATGGAGAAGTATAAATTGCATAAACCATCTCTTCTAGTTGGTTTTTCTCTGCGAGCATAACAAGATAGTTAAGTATTGAAAGAAAAGCTGTCAGAGTTTTACTGCTTCCTGTGGGAGCAGATATTAAGATATTTTTCCTTTCCCAGACATTTAAGACACCATATCTTTGAGTAATGGAGAACTCCTTAAACCGTGAAAAAAACCATTCGCTGACTAAGGGGTGTAAAACTGCTTTAACGTCTTTTACATTTCTTTCTTGAGCTTGGAATATTTTTGTCATCTTAATGTAGGAGTGATACTAAAAGTTTATAAATCTATATGAAATATGATTCATATGAATAAAAGAGCATGTAAATTTAATCCTTACATGAATCATAATAGTTATAATGTTTTCTTTATGAATCTTGCGAATCCGCTAAAAATTGGAATAATTCTCTCTTTAAGGAAAAAAGACAAATGTGTTAATGATATCATCAAAGAATTAAACGTTGAACAAAGCAAAGTATCTCATGCTTTAAAGACATTAAAGAATTGCAACATAGTTGATTTCAAGCAAAATGGGAAAGAGAGAGAATATTACTTAAACAAAGATACAATTCTCCCAATGCTTGATCTAATTGACAGACATGCAATAATCCATTGTAAAGGTAAATGCTGCATGGAGGATAGAAAATGAAAACAATTTATCTTGATAACGCTGCAACAACAAAAGTAGATGATGAAGTATTGAAAACCATGATTCCTTATTTTAATGAGAAGTATGGAAATGCTTCATCAGTTCATTTTAAAGGACAAGAAGCAAAAGAAGCATTGGAAAAAAGCAGGAAAGTAATTGCAAAAGAAATAGGGGCCAAGAATTATGAAATTATTTTTACTTCTGGAGGAACTGAATCAAATAATTTTGCATTAAAGGGTTTGTTCTTTTGGAATAAAGAAAATAACACTGGGAAAAATCATATTGTAACAACAAAAATTGAACATGATTGCGTCCGCAATACTTGCAAATGGCTGGAAAAACAAGGAGTAAGAGTAACATATCTTGATGTTGATGAAGAAGGTTTTGTTAATTTGGCAGAACTTGAAGGAGCTATAACTGATGAAACTTTTGTTGTTTCTGTAATTCATGGGAATAATGAAATAGGAACTATCCAAGATCTAAAAGCAATTGGTGAGGTCTGTAAAAGAAAGGGAGTATTATTTCATACTGATGCTTGTCAAAGTTTTACAAAGGTTCCGATAAATGTAAAAAAACAAAACCTAGACCTTGTAACTCTAAATGCTCATAAAATTCATGGGCCAAAGGGAGTAGGAGCCTTGTATATTCGTGCTAGTGTTAAAATTGTTCCACTTCTTCATGGAGGGGGGCATGAAAGGGGATTAAGAAGCGGGACAGAAAATGTTTCTGGAATTGTTGGTTTTGCAAAAGCTGTTAGTATTGCAAATAAAAAAGATATCGAAAAAATGATCAGATTAAGAAATAAATTAATAGAAGGAATCTTGAAGATTCCAAATACAAGACTTAATGGAAGCAGAGAAAAAAGACTTTGTAATAATATAAATATTTCCTTTAACAATATAGAAGGAGAATCGGTTGGCGGTTATTTGGAGAGTTTAGGGATATGTACTTCTACAGGAAGTGCGTGTGCCTCTCATTCCCTTGAAACAAGCCATGTCCTTAAGGCAATAGGACTTACACCATTACAAGCTAATAGTTCGCTAAGATTAAGTATTAGTAAGTATACAACAGAAGAAGAAATAAATTTTGTTTTAGAAAAACTTTCAAAAGTTGTAGAAAAACTAAGAAAAATCTCACCAATAAAATAAAATTAGGAGGAAAAAATGAAAAAAACAAAAAAATGTAAATGTTGCGGATGTAATCCATGTAGATGTAAGCCAGATTGCAAGTGCAAAAAATAAATAAAATTAGGAGGAAAAAATGAAAAAATTCAAAGAATTTGCATGTGCATTCAAGAATGAATCAGAATGCGAAGAAGAATTAAATGACGATGGTATAAGTTTAGACGAGGTAGAAGATGAGTACTTTGAAAAAGAATGAAACAAAAAACAAGAATGTAATCTCAAAAGATATAACTTTTGCAGAATTACTAGAAAAACATCCTAGTGCAGCAAATATTTTGTTTGAATCAGGATTGCACTGCATTGGATGCGGGATGGCCATGTACGAAACTTTAGAACAGGGATGCTTGGCTCATGGAATGAACAAAAAACAAATTGGTG
>CAYSES010000016.1:0-11998 GCA_964430085.1 Candidatus Woesearchaeota archaeon
TTCCAAAACTCTTAAATACTCAAATTATTCTATATTTTCGTAGACCAGGTTGGCAGGTTAGCCCTCTGCCTTTTGCAAATGGGCTTTATGGCAAGCTGCAAGAAGGCAAGTGAGTAGAGTGTTAAAAAAGTCTTTGTTCGGACGTTGACGCTTTGTCTGTTTTGATCTTGCAGATGCGAAATGGGTCAGGCCTTGATCGGAGCAGCCCTAAACATTTGTTTAGATGCTTAGCAGGTCGCAGAGCCGAGGAAGAATAAAGGTAGCTTTTTTAGTTCTTTACAAGCAAACCTTCGGGTCTACAAACTATATTTTGCAATATATATTTTCTAATCATAAATTAGTCCCACTTCACTTTTAAAAATAAAATTTAAATTGAAAATTTATGGGAAAGGAAATTTTAGATTAAAACCATCGTTTAACCCAATAACAATTGAAGATTATTAAAAATGTTCATTATTTAATTTTCTGTATTTTATCCATTTATATAATTCCCCCATAATAAATATTGAAGAAGTT
Organism: Candidatus Woesearchaeota archaeon; assembly: GCA_964430085.1. Taxonomy (GTDB): domain Archaea; phylum Nanobdellota; class Nanobdellia; order Pacearchaeales; family GW2011-AR1; genus RBG-13-33-26. Next base: position 517 of record CAYSES010000016.1, read on the forward strand.
ACTAAAACAACCAATCCAAATTCTAAGAAACTTAAAGGAATGAAATCAAAGATATTCTGTATCCATGGAGTATAAATCACTCCTACCATCAAAGCTACTGAACCTGCAAGCGCAGCTATCACCCATTTGTTTGAAAATATTCCGATCTTAAACAAAGATTTTTTCAGCGAACGCATATTCAAAACATTAAATAACTGAAACATTGACATTGAAACAAATGCAACTGTCCGAGCTTTATCTATTCCTTGATGGAGGAAATGAACAAAAAGAGGAATTGTCCCCAATACCATTAATCCTGCCATCATTATAAGAAAAACAAATAATTCTTTGTCCAGAATTTTTTCTTTTTTGTTTATCGGAGGCTGATTCAAAACATCGTGATGTCCTGGCTCCATTGCCAAAGCAATTCCGTTAAATGTATCTGTAACTAAATTAAGATAAAGCAGTTGTATAGGCAATAAAGGCAAAGCCAGTCCTAACGACAATGAAGAAATAATTGTGGCATCTTCAGCAACATTTGTTGTAACAAGATAAAAACTAGTTTGTCTTACATTTTGGAAAACAATTCTTCCTTCTTCAATAGCATCGACAATTGATGCAAAGTTATCATCAGTCAAAACAATTTCACTTGATTCACGAGCAACGTCAGTTCCTATCACCCCCATAGCAATTCCAATATCTGCTCTTTTCAAAGCCGGAGCATCATTCACTCCATCTCCAGTCATAGCAACAACCTCCCCCTGCTCCTGCAATTCTTTAACAATTCTCATTTTCATTTTTGGGGTTACTCTCGCAAAAATATTAATTCTTTCTATGACTTTCTTAAACTCTTTATCAGATAATTTTTCAAGGTCAGTCTCGGTGAATGCTTCTGCCTTTCCGTCAATCAATCCAATTTCCCTTGCAATAGCGATGGCAGTTTCTTTGTGATCTCCTGTCTTCATAATAACCCTTATTCCTGCGCTTCTTGCTCTCTTGATCGCATCTTTTATTTCAGGCCTTGGGGGATCTTTCATACCAACAAAACCAACAAGAGTAAGATGATTTACCAAATCACTTGAAACAGATTTACTATAACTCGGCATGTCTTTATATGCCAATGCCAAAACCCTCATTCCTTTTTTTGCCAATTGCTCTGCCTGATTCAAAAAATCCTTTCTTGTCTTTTCATCAAGTTTTATTTTTTTGTTTCCTTTAAAAAAATGTGAAGATCTTTTTAATATAGTTTCAAATGCTCCTACAGAATAAAGCTGCTTCATCCCAGAAGATAACCCCACTAAACTTGCTCTAAATTTTAAATCAGAACTAAATGTTAAATCATCAATAACCTTCTCAGATAATTCTTGCTTGTTTAATCCTGCCTTTTTCCCAAGAACAAGCAAGGCAACTTCTGTAGGATCTCCAACAATTTCATATCCTCCATCTTTTCTTAAAAGATTTCCTTTATTGCAAAGAGTTGAAATTGTTAATAATTTTTTCAGACCAAAATTTTTCAAGGGATGAATTGGGGTTTTACCCTGAATAAATTGCCCAATTGGCTCCCACCCATTTCCTGTAACAGTAAAGTTTTCTCCATCTATTATTATTTTTTCAACTGTCATTGAATTTTGTGTAATTGTTCCTGTCTTGTCTGTTGCTATCACAGTAGCAACTCCAAGAGTTTCAACTGCAGGCAAATGCCTTATTACAGCATTCCTCCTCGCCATTTTTCTGGCACCTACTGCAAGGACAATAATCAAAACTGCAGGAAGACCCTCGGGAATTCCTGAAACTAATGATGCAATTGTAAACAAGAATATATCAAAGAACTCCATCCCCCTAATAAAAAAACCAATTAAAAAAGTTACAAATGCTCCAATGACAGCAAAAAGCCCCATCTGAAATGCAAGCTGAGAAACTTTTTTGTTGAAATGCATTTTAGGCTGCACAATATGCCTAATTGAAGTTGCTACTTGACCAACAGCAGTTCTGTCTGCTGTCTCAACAACAAGAGCCTTTGCCTGACCAGAAACAACTAACGTGCTCATAAAAACCATATTTGTTCTGTCAGCAAGAGTCGTTGATTCACCAAGAACCTTGAGATTTTTTTCTACAGGAAGAGATTCTCCTGTAAGTGATGATTCCTGTGTTCGGAAATTTTTTATTTCAAAAAGACGGGCGTCTGCAGGAACTTTATCTCCTTCTTCAAGAAGAATAACATCTCCAGGAACAAGATCGCATGAAGGGACTTTTATAATTTCTTCATTCCTATACACTTTTGCATAAGAGATAATTAATCTTTTCAGAGCATCAATAGCTCTTTCAGCTTTTCTTTCCTGAACAAAACCAATAATAGCATTAACCAAAACCACAGAAAGAATAACATAGGCATCAACCAGATGATGGAAAACAAATGAAATGATCATTGCTAGAAACAGAATATAAATTAACGGGCTGTGAAACTGCTTGATAAATATTAAAATTTTTGGAGTTTTCTTTTGTTTAGAAATTTCGTTCAAGCCGAATTCCTTTAATCTTTTTTTTGCTTGTTCTTGGGTTAATCCTTTTTCAGAACTTTCTACTTCATGAAAAACCTCTTTTATGTTTTTCGAATGAAAATTATTCACCTCGTCCATAAAAAAAATTAAGATAAGATTATTTATTAATCTAACGAGTTTCAAAAAGTTAATAAACTCTTTTTCCTATTTTGAGATATGGGACAAAAGAGGGAGAAAAAACTTAATTATAATCTTTTTCCGAAGAATAATCGCGGACAATTTTTTCTTATTGCTGCAGTTGTAATAATTGTTGTCATAGTAAGCCTTGTAACAGTTTCTAATTACACATCAAAAAAAGATAACATTAAACTTTATGATCTAGGGAAGGAGTTGGGGATTGAAAGCCAACATGTATTGGATTATGGGACATATAGTCAGCTAAACGAAGATCAAATGAAAGAGTTGATGGCGACTTTTATTAAAAATTATGTGCAATATATTGGGGGAGGAAAAAATATTTATTTTATATACGGAAACAGCAGAAGGATTAATGTTGTAGGTTACCAGGATATATTGGAGGAAAGTGTTGAGATTTGCTTAGACAATGAAGAGTGTTTCGCTTACACAGATATAGGAACAACTATAGAATATTCAAAAACAAGCGGCGCTGATATACACAAGGTTTTTGCAATAGTCGGGGATACTTCATATGATTTCACATTAAAAGAAGGTGAAAATTTCTATTTCATAATCTGGCAGGAACTCGGAGGAGACAAGATTGTTGTTACAAACAGAGAAGAAGAAACAACTCAACAAGGAGGGCAGCAGTAAATGAAAAATAAAAAAGGAATAAGTGTAGTAATTGGATATATTTTGTTAGTTGCAATTTCAATAGTAATGAGTATCTTAGTTTATCAGTGGCTTAAAACCTATGTGCCAAAAGAAACTCCTACATGTTCTGAAGGAACTTCTATTTTTGTAAAAGGAGTTTCTTATGATTGCATGAACTCTGTATTGAACATAACTATAAAAAATAACGGAAAATTCAGTGTTAATGGATATTTTATTCATGCATCAACAAGCGAAGATAAAAATGCATTGGCGACAATAGATCTTTCAAACAGAATTACTTCTGGAGGGAATGTATCCTCAAACTCAATTATATTCTCATTTCTTACAGAAAATTCCCTTACTCCTGACGAATCTAATAACATACAAGAATCTACATTTGATGTTTCAGAGTTGGGGATATTAACTAAGATAGAAATAATTCCTACAAGAATACAGGAAGTGGATGAGAAAAAAAGAGTAGTAAGTTGCACTGACGCAAAAGTTGAAGAGATTCTTACGTGCAGTTAAGCAAAGAATTTAAAAGTATTAACGATTAATAATATACAGATGAGGAAAAGAGGCTTGATTAAAAAAAAGAGAGGAATTTCACCAGTAGTCACAAGTATTTTGTTAGTTGCTATGACAATTGTCCTTGTTTCTATAGTTTTTTTATGGTTTAGAGGACTTGTTGAAGAAAGCGTTACAAAATTCGGAAAGAATATCAAGTTGGTATGTGATGATGTGCAATTTGAAGCAAGTTATTCTTCGGGGGTTTTAAGTGTAGTCAATAACGGAAATATTCCTATATTCAGATTAAGTATAAGAATGTCTCAAGGAGGAAGTTTTCAGACAAAGGACATAACAGATTTGAGCAGCAGTTGGCCAGAAATAGGATTAGATCAGGGAGGGGCATTTTCGGAAAGTATTAATATAGGTAGTGCTAATAAGATAACAGTATTCCCTGTGCTGGTGGGAACATCAAGCAAGGGCAAAAAAACTTATGTATGTGAGGGAGCATATGGAAAAGAAATCGATGTATAAAAAAGGGTTATCAACAATTGTAATCACAGTAATCTTAATTGCATTAAGCATGGCTGCAGTTGTTCTTGTCTGGACTTTTGTAAATAACGTAATCAAAAAACAAATAGGTCAGAGTGAATCATGTTTTGGAAATTTCGATAAAGTCAGTATTAATGATCAGTACACATGTTATGAAGCAACAGCAGATGGTTTTAATTTGAGATTCTCACTCATAATTGGAGATATTCAAGTTGATAAGGTAATTGTATCAATCTCCTCTGCAAGTGCTGTGAAAAGTTATGAATTAACAAATGTTGGAACGCCTATTGAAGGATTATTAATGTATCCTTCTAACGCTACAGAAATCAAACTTCCTGGCAAAAATTCAGGACTTACATATAAAGTAGAAGGATTTACTTCCAAGATAGATTCAATCCAGATTGCGCCAGTTATAGGTGGAAATTTATGTGAAGCTTCTGATTCTCTTTCTGAAATTGAAAACTGTATATTATTAAGTTAGTAAAATTATTTAAATTAAATTTTACTTTAAAACATATGAAAAAGAGGATGAAAAAAGGACAAGTCTGGATAGAAACTATAATCTATACATTAATTGCTTTTGTCATGATCGGATTAGTTCTAAGTTACGCAAGACCAAAGATAGAGGAATTGCAAGATAACGCACTTCTAAAACAATCAACAGATATGATGAAACAAATAGACACAACAATTTTGACATTGGGAGGGCCAGGAAACAAAAGAATACTTGAAATAGGAATTAAAAAGGGGACATTAAACATCGACGGGATAAATGAAAAGATTTTTTTTGAGATGGAAAGTCAGAGTGTTTATAGTGAGCCAGGAACAAATATAAGTGACGGGGCAATAACAGTCCTTACACAAAAAAGAAGCGGATATAATGTAGTAACATTAACATTAATGTATGATAAATATAATATAAAGTTTGAAGGAGAAGATGAATTAAGACAGATAAGTAAATCCTCTACTTCCTACAAATTATCAATATCAAATGAGGGGAAAGATGCTAATGATAAAACTATACTGGATATATCCTTAGGTTAAAATGAAATTAATGAAACCAAACATACAAAGTTATGAAAAAGTAAAGATCAATTTCCATCCTCAAATTCCTCCATTAGAAAAAGTTGCAGATAAAACAAAAATAGATGTAAGGTATTGTGTCATAGCCCCATTCGCATTTATTCATATTTATTGGGATGAAAAAGAATTTGAATTGAAGTATGAGGTTGAAGAGCCGATACTAGATGAAAAAGAAAAAGCTTACAGAGAACAATTAACTACTGCTATAAGGGATATTGTAAATTTTGAGGGAGTTGTAGAAAGAAATGAAGAAGCACTTTTAGAATATATAGATAAAAGACTGAGAGTACTTTCTATTGAATTCGGAATGGACATTCCATATGAGTCTTATAAAAAAATATTTTATTATTTGTGCAGGGATTTTATAGGACTAAATGAAATTGAACCAATATTAAGAGATTATTTTATTGAAGACATAGAATGCAACGGACTAAATAGTCCTGTATACATTATTCACAGACTGTACAGGAATATTAAAACAAATATAAATTTCAAGGAAGCAGACAAATTAGAAAGCCTCGTTGAAAAACTTGCACAAAGGTGCGGAAAACATATTTCTTACGCAGATCCAATATTGGACGGAACTCTCCCTGACGGAAGCAGAGTAAATGCAACATATACAAAAGATATTACAAGTAAGGGCCCTACATTTACAATCAGAAAATTCACAAAAACACCATGGACCCCGATACAACTTATATCCTTCCGTACACTTGGCCCAGAAATGCTTGCATATCTTTGGCTATTAATCCAATATAAAATGAATATACTGATTACAGGGGGGACTGCTTCGGGAAAAACAACATTGCTGAATGCTATCGCATTTTTCATCCCGCCTGAAGCAAGAGTCGTTTCAATCGAGGACACGAGAGAATTAAATTTACCGAGAGAAAACTGGCTTCCAAGTGCTGCCAGAGGGGCTACAGGAAATAAGGCTGAAAATGAAATAACTCTTTTCACACTTTTAAGAAGTTCATTCAGACAAAATCCAGATTATGTAATAGTCGGAGAAGTAAGGGGAAAAGAGGCATCTGTTCTATTTCAGGGGATGGCTTCAGGGCATTCTTCATTAAGCACTATGCATGCAGATTCTGTTGATACATTAATAAAAAGATTAGAAACACCACCAATAGAACTTTCTCCTACTCTGCTAAATGTTCTTGACTGTGTATGCATCATGACACATGCAGTGGTAAATAAAGAAGAAACAAGAAAACTCCGAGAAATAGTTGAAATAGTAAATGTAAATCCTGACGGAAGTGCATCAATCAATACTCCTTTCTCATGGAATCCTGCAGATGATCAGTTTTATTATCAAAAGAGAAGCAGAGTTTTTGAAAAAATAACAAGGAGATATGGAATGCCTTTAGAAGAATTGGAAGCTGAATTCCAGAGAAGAATAAAAATAATTTATCAGATGTACGAAAGAAAAATATTCAAATTCCAAGAGGTCCAAGACATGATAAACAAGTATTATAAAAAACCCGATGAAGTTGCAAAAGAGTTAGGAATTAAATAAAATACAAAATATTTAATAACGTAAAAAGCATTCTTGAATTATGGAAAAAGAGGATATTGTATTCTTAAGCCAGCTTATAAAATCTCTTGAAGATTCTGAAAAAAAGTTAGAAAAAGCATATGAAAAAAAAGATTCTGATGAGTTCAACAAATCAAAAAAAATAATGATAAATATACAGGGAGAAATATCAAAGCTGACAAAATGATAGATCAAGATCTTACAAAAATAAACGAATTAGTTACTAATGAAAGAAAATCCGTAGACGAAATCACCTCCCTGTTTAATTCTGCTGAGAAATCAGATAATGAAGCAGAGAAAGAGATGATCAACAAACAAATAGAAACGTTAAAAGCTTCAATAAAAAAGAGTAATGACGAACTTCTCAAAATACTTGAAGCAGCAAATATGGTTAAAACCCTAGAAGTTGCGAAACAGGAAGTTCAGCAAAAAAAAGCTGAACCAACTAAACAAAAAGAACCCTTAACTATCTCGCGTCTTATAGCAAAAGAAAGAATCCCTGAACTAGAACAGGAAACGCTGAAAAGAATAAAGAGAAAGGGAGAAAAAGTAGTCAAAAAAAAGGAAGTTAAACCAAGCCTATATGTAAGCATGGCCAATAATTTTTTTGCGGATTTTGTGAAAACGCTTATCAAACAAAGAAAACTAAAAAGTTTAGAAAAAGATCTGATAAAATCAAACTTACAATATACCCCAACAAGTTATATTTCAATTCTTATCTTTACAACAATTTTATCAGCGATAATTGCATTTGTACTTTTTATTTTCTTTTTATTTTTTAACCTAAGCCCTGAATTTCCGATAATCACCCTGGCAACAGAAGGAATTGCTCTCAGATTCATTAAAGTTATATGGATACTTTTTTTCATACCCCTTGGAACTTTTTTGTTCATATATTTATATCCTTCACTTGAAAAAAGAACTATTGAAGGCAAAATAAATCAGGAATTACCTTTTGCCACCATACATATGGCAGCAATTTCAGGATCACTAATTGAACCAACGAAAGTTTTTACAATAATAGCATCAACAAAGGATTATCCTTACCTTGAAAAAGAATTTAACAAACTTCTTAACAAGATAAATATTTACGGGTTTGATTTGGTAACTGCATTAAAAGATTCAGCAATAAATTCACCAAGCCATAAACTCGCAGAACTTTTTAACGGACTAGCAACTACAATAACCTCAGGAGGAGATTTGTTTGATTTCTTTGATAAGAGAGCGCAAAGTTTACTTTTTGAATACAGGCTTGATAAAGAAAAACGTACAAAAACTTCAGAGACATTCATGGACATCTATATCAGTGTTGTAATCGCGGCACCGATGATTTTAATGTTGCTTTTAATGATGATAAAAATAAGCGGGTTGGGGGTGAGTTTGCCAACGTCGACAATTACAGTTCTTGTAGTCGGAGGAGTTTCATTAATAAATGTAATCTTCCTTATATTTTTACAAATAAAACAATCAGCTACAGCATAAAATGAAATTAAAGAGAATTCATTGGTTTGGGATCATTACAGGATTAGTAATTATGCTTTTATCCCTTTTATTTGTAAACACAAAATTTTTCTTTTTCCTACTTTGGTTTGGTGTTATTGTCGGTGCATTTCCTTTTGTATTTACAACAGTACAAAACACAAAGATAGCAGGAGAAAAAGAAGAGATGTTTCTGGAATTCACACGTAATCTTGTTGAAAGTGTAAAGACAGGAACTCCGATAAGTAAAAGTATAATCAATATGAAAAAAAAGCCTTTTGGAGTTTTAAGCAAGCATGTTGAAAAATTAGCAAACCAAATAGCTTTAGGGATTCCGATAAACACAGCACTTCAGACATTTGCAAAAGATCTGGATAATCCTACAATAACAAAAACAATTTCCCTTATAGGGCAGGCAGAAAAAGCAGGAGGGAAAATAGGTGAGATTCTTGAATCAGTTGCCAAGGCTGTTGCAATGGCAGATAAATTAAAGAAAGAAAGAAAAGCTACAATTTCAACATTAGTTGTTCAGGGTTACATAATCTTCTTGGTTTTCATAGTGATAGTTTTAGTTATGCAGTTTTATATTGTCCCATTAATTTCTGGGATTGCAGGTACTACGGGATTGGGAGGACTCGGAGGAGCGACTACAACTGGCGGCGGAATAGCGCCCGAAGAAGTTTCAAATGCTTTTTTATATCTTCTTTTAATTCAGGGACTTTTTAGCGGATTGGTTATAGGAAAACTTGCAGAAGGAGACATAAAAGCAGGAGTAAAACATTCCTTTGCTCTGATGGCGTTATCCTTTATGATATCGGCAATTGCAAATATTCTTTTTGGAAAATGAAAAATAAAAGTTCTATACTTGTCCCAATAAAAAACCGTAGAGGGTCTCATGTCGGAATGATTCTTTCTTTTGCTGTTTTTATCACTTTTGTAGTTTTTTTATATTCCATATTAAGACCCACAATAAGCACAGGAGAAGACAAAAGGCCAGTTGCAGATAATGTTCAAAGAATGATATTAAAAAATATCTCAGCAAACTTTACAAGTGCAAGCATCCAGGTAACAGAAAATGTACCAGAAAATTGTATCAATGTAAAGAATCTTCTTGTAATCCCCCAATTTAATCCCCCCCACCTTATAATAAAAAATGAAAATGGAATTACCCAAGAAACATATACTGATTATATTTTAGGACTGGCAGATGTTATGATAAACAGGGGAAATCCAAGCAATACTTTTTTCAAAATATATGGTGCTAAGGATTTTCCAGTATTAGAAAGCACAGATTTAGACTGCAAGGAAATAAGTGATAACGATTATACTATAGGACTAATAAAATTAGACAATTATGTTTTTGAGAACAGATTATACAAATTAATTGATTATTACAATGACAATTATGAAGAATTAAAAGAATCATTTAATATTCCCCCAGGGAATGAATTCGGATTTGATCTTGTACAAAGTAACGGGACACTTGTAGGGGTTAGAAGCGGAACAATATCCGGAGAAGTCTACGCCGATGAAGTTCCTATACAGTATATAGACGATAAAGCAAATATTTTGTCAGGTTTTATAAATATAAGAGTATGGTAATGATTATGAATTTATTAAAAAAGAAAAACAAAAGAGGATGGATAGAAATCATAGAAGCTTTTGTTGCAGTGTTGCTTATAGCAGGAGTTGTTTTGATAATACTGAGTAAAGGATATTTTAAGGGAGAGGACATATCAAATAAAGTTTATTACGCAGAACTTTCTATCCTAAGAGAAATCCAGAATGATGATCAGTTAAGGACAGAGATTGCGGGTGCAAGTTCAAGTGACCCGCAAAAATCATTGCCTATTGAGTGGGATGATTCGGGTTTTCCTGTTAATGTCAAAAATAAAATAACTTCGAGAACACCTGACTACCTTGAATGCGTGGGAAAAATATGTGACATCTCAGATACATGCGGCTTTGAAGGAGAAACAGACAAAGATATTTATTCCCAATCAATCAGCATAAGCGGAACATTGGGAGGATTGGTTTATAGAAAATTAAATTTATTTTGTTGGACAACTTGAAATTCAAATTCCTTGAACATACAGCCGATGTAAAATTCCAAGCTTTTGGAAAAACCGTTGAAGAAGCCTTTACAAATTCTGCATTAGCCTTAAAAGAAACCATATGTGGAAAAATGAATGTTAAGGAAGAAAAAGAAAGAACAATAAAAACAGAAGGAAAAGATTTTGAATCTTTACTTTACAATTTTCTTGAAGAAATTCTTTATTTCCTTGATGCTGAAGATTTTTTAATTGCTACAGTAAGCGATATAAGAATAAAGGATTTCAAATTAAAAGCCATTATCTATGGAGACAAAGCCTCCAATTACAAATTCACAAATTCTGTAAAAGCAGTCACATATAACGAGATGTTTATTAAAAAAGAAGAAAATCATTGGACAGCGCAAGTTGTTCTTGATGTTTAACTTAGCATTGGAATTTAACGAAGTCACCATTAAAGGGAGAAGTTTGGGGCTCGCCGAAAATTCGTTGTTATCATAGTTATTGAAAATAATCTATATTAACTGTAGGGTAGTAAAAAAGAACGAAAGATTTATAAAGTAAAAGCTTTTTCCGATTAATAGGAGTAAACAAATGTCAGAAGATTCAGGATTCGGAAAAGCATGGAAAGTTATAACAGCTATAGCTGGACTTTATTGTGCTTTGTACACAGGACAAGATGCTTTGGGCTTGTTCTATAAGCATCAGCCAAATACTTCACAAGTACAAAATGGTTATGTTGTTCCAAGTAAGCTTGAAATAGAATTAGGAGATTTGGACAGAAATGGACGAAAAGAAACATTGATGAAATACGATGGCAAAACTTACTTACTAAAACTTGACGAACAAGGAAGACCGCAAGTTCAAGCTTACGAAATTAAGCCAGCGGAAGTTGTTCCAAAGAGAGAATAAATCTTTCGTTCTATAATTTTTATTTTTCAACAATTTCGTTAAAATTTTGTTAG
>CAYSES010000017.1:0-11987 GCA_964430085.1 Candidatus Woesearchaeota archaeon
CCCTCCCTTTTAGATGAAGCAGAAACAAATTTAGGAGTCATAAAAAACCAAATTACTTCTTTTTCAGAATTTGAAAGAAGAAGCATAAATCATCTCTTGAATTTAGATGAAACTGAAGCAGAGATCACTAAACTAAAAAAGACTGTTTCAAATGCACAATCCGAATCAGATTACGAACTTGTTTTAAAGGAATTATTACAAATTAATTTACCAAAATCAATAGCTAAAACTACCTCAAGTGATGGGATAACATTTTATCCAGAAAATGGAAATATAAACATAGGTGTCTTGAGTAAGATTACGGGGCAAACGTATTCTCTTGGAAAAGAAAAAAATTACCAATCTGCAGTCTTGACATGGGAAGCAAATAATCTAGTAACAACTATGGGATTTAGTGAAATTTCTCTTGTCTATAAAAGTTATGAAACATCATTAAAGATCTTTAATTTAGGGATTACTAATATGGGGAGCAATGCATATTTAATAATAAAAAAGATGGATAGTCTTTTTTTCGGTGGGGATTATTCTGAAAGAGAAGAGGGGGATTATTATTACATGGATGTGGGAACAGAAAAAAATGTACTTTTCTCAACAACAGCTAATGTGGACTTTGTAACGGTTCCGATGTTTATTGCTCCAGATATAAACAGTTTATCATTAACAGAAATAACTCCTTTCGAAGAACAGAAATCTCATAAATGGTTGTATTTCACACTTATCATGATAGGAATTCTTTTTGTTGCGTTAGCTGTCTGGACATTCCTTCAAATGTGGTATAAAAGAAAATATGAAAATTCTCTTTTCAAGAACAGAAATAACCTATTAAATTTAGTTAGTTTTATTGAGGGAGAAAAAGAAAAAAATACAAGTGATGAAGATATAATCGCCAAATTAAAGAAATCAGGCTGGAATTCTGAGCAAGTGACTTATGCTATAAAAAGATATGAAGGAAAAAATACAGGGTTGCCTGAACTAATCCCTATAGGAAAGATTATAGATAGTGTAAAAAAGATTTTTCAAAAAAAAGCAACTCCAAAAATAAAAAATATGGGGGATAATCCTCAGACAAATCCCAATAATTCTACCCAAAAAAGCAGTTAATTATTCATTTTATTACTGAAATATTTATAAAGCAATTAGACGAATTTATAATATGGCGATAAAGATTTTCAAGAATTTTTTTAAGAGAATTCTTTCGAATTTATTCAAAAATAAAAGAGAGATTAAACTTGGATTTTACGGCCCTCCCAATGCCGGAAAGACAAGCCTAGCAAACAGAATTTGTAAAGATTTTACAGGTCAGGAAATTGGTTCTGTAAGTAAAGTCCCCCATGAAACAAGGAAAGTTCAATTCAAAGAAAAAGTTGAAATAAGCTACAAAGGAAAAAAGATGGTTTTCAAAATGATAGATACTCCAGGTATTGCCACAAAAATTGATTACGAAAATTTCTTGAAATATAAAATGTCAAAAAAAGAAGCCAAGAACAGAGCAAAGGAAGCAACCCAAGGAGTTATTGAAAGTATTAAATGGCTTGATGACATGAATGTTGTGGTAGTTGTGCTAGATTCAACTGAAAATCCTTATAATCAAGTTAATATAACTATAATAGGAAATCTTGTTGCAAGAAAAATTCCTATTTTGATTGTGGCAAATAAAGTTGATTTAAAAAAAGCAGACATAAAAAAGATTGAAGCAGCGTTCCCAGAATATGATGTTGTTGGGATAAGTGCAAAGTTCGGGGACAACTTGGAAGAATTTTATGAATCAATTTTTAAATTGTCAAAAAAAATTTAGTAAAGGTTAAAAAGCATATTTGATTAAATATAAAATGAGCAAAAAAAGAAGGGGTGGAGGAAAAATAGGGAAAATAAAAGGGTTTTCTATTCAATTTCTCCCATATTCAGAGATTAGAGAATTAAACAGCGATGACAGAATAAAAAAAATATTGAGCATAATCCTAGGGAATAATATCCTGATATTGCAAGGGAGATTAACCTCCAATGAAGAAACGAGATTGATTGGGGATACCATGGCAATGATAGGGCATATAAAAAATTTTAGAGGAATTGAATTAGCAGTTATCTCAGGAAACGGAACAGACAGTATTCTTGGAAAAATGATGAGAAGTTTTGCAAATATTCTTGCAGGGGGAGATTTCAGTTCCATAACAATCATAGGACCGGCAACAATAGTTAAGGAAATAAAAAGAAATCCAAAAAAGATTGAGTTATTATTGAATAAATAGTTACGATAATCCTTAAAAAGAAACCCTTGTTTTTTGTTTCATGAAAAATTATATTGGGGTTACTGGAGTTGCAAATATATCTGATACTTATTTAACAATTGCAGAATTCAGAAAAGAAAAAATTGATTTAAAGAGTAAACATGTCCCCATGATTGGTTTTTTAGTATGCAAAAAAACTCTTTATGAAATCCCTCCAAAAAGTTTTAAGATACCTCATCAAAGATACCCTCCCATAAGCTCTCTTAAAAGAATGATGGAATACTCAAAAAATCATGCATTAAATATGATTCACTTTGGAGCAAATGATGATATCGCTCTTGGTGATGATATAATAAAGCTCTTTAATGAAACTAGGGTATATCAAGAGAACTTATGCAAGGCATTACAATTAAATATCCCCTGGCCAAAGCAAAACGAATTAGAAAAAATATTGAAGAAATTTCCAGATATCTCAATTGTTTTACAACTCTCAAGAAAAATATTACAAAAAGAAGATAACAAAAGCATAGCAAAGAAAGTAAATTCTTATAATGGATTAATACGGGGGGTGTTAATAGATCCTTCTGGAGGGAAAGGACAAGAATTTTGTAAAGACAGAGCTTCACAAACCTTTGATAGTATAAGAAAATTAGAATCAAATTTAATGATTGGTATTGGCGGCGGATTAAGAGGAGATATAAAAAGTTACAAGAAGATAAGATCCTTGAGAGAATCAATTAATACTTCTAATTTTTCAGTTGATGCAGAAAATGGATTAAGAGTTTATGAAAAAGATAATAATGGAAAAGTTATGATTGATATGCTAAAACCAGAATCTATCAGCCCATATATTTATTTCATAAAACAGGCATTAACTAGTTAAAAACTATCAAAAAAATTAAATACTCGTTAGTATTCTTTTCAGTATGCATCAATGTGTTCATTGCGGAGAAATATATCCAGCAGGAAGTAAGGAATTACTTGAAGGATGTAAAAACTGCGGGAGTCATTTTTTCTTTTATATAAGAGAAGACCAATTAGACAGGGTAAGAGAAAAACCTATTGAATTGCCTATAGAAGATAAAAAACAGGTTGAAAAAGAAATAAGAGAAATGGCAGGAATTATTGAAGAAGACACTCCTGTAATTTTAGATATAGAATCAATCAGAGCGACAGGAGCAGGAAAATTTGAGATTGACCTTGTAAATTTATTTAATAAAAAGAGGCCTTTGATTTATAAAGTAGAAGAAGGAAAATATATCATTGACCTTGCTTCAACATTGCAGCAAAACGTAAAGGATCTTAAAGAAATAAGAAATCCTGATGAATAATCATTTTCTCTTCCTTATTTTTACTTTATTGCTTGTTCTGTATGCAAATATTGTATCCTGATTATAATACTCCATTGTAAAATCAATTATTTTATCAATGTTCTTCTCTGTGCAGTAAATTCTTACTGGGATCATATCCTCAATTAATAACCGACCTTCAGGATTCACCCAGTGGCCTTTTGCAGATTTCAAAATAGTAATTCCCCCGGTTATCTCCCTAACTTTTTTGTCCCAAGCTTGGTGATACTGAACAGAATATTCCACACCTTCATTAGAACATTTAGGAATAAGAATCTCCCAAACACCCATTTTATCTCCTGACATGCTAAGAATAAGAATATTTAATTTATAAAATGGTTGCAGTAAAATTAGATTATAATAAAAATATTCCGAAGAGACAACTTTTAAGAATAGTGATTCATTTTAAGTATAATGAAGGCAAATCAAATATTAAATCAAGTTCTTGAAAAAATAAGTCCATCAAAGAAAGAATTAGACGAAATAAAAGTATTTCTCAAAGAATTTATTTCTGAATTTGAAAAAAAATTAAAATTAATGAAAGTAAATGCTGAAGTTTTTGTTGGGGGAAGTTTTGCCAAAAATACCTTAATAAAAAAAGGCCAGTATGACATTGATCTTTTTTTAAGATTTGACAAAAAATACGAAAAAGATGATATTTCATCAATAACAAAAAAGATATTACAAAAAACCAAATGGGCTAAAATGGCCTCTAAAATCCATGGTTCAAGAGATTATTTCAAAGTTGATATAGTCCCTTCTTTTTTTATTGAGATAATTCCTGTCCTTAAAATAAACAAGCCGAAAGAAGCAGCAAATATAACAGACTTGTCTTATTTCCATGTGAATTACATAAGAAGGAAGTTAAAAACAGAAAAAATACTTGAAGATGTAAAATTAGCAAAGGCATTTTGCCATGCACATAATTGTTACGGAGCAGAAAGTTACATAAACGGATTTTCGGGATATGCTTTAGAACTTTTAGTATATCACTATAAAGGATTTTTAAATTTCTTAAAGGCTATGACAAAAATTGAAGATCAAAAAATAATTGATATAGAAAAACAATATAAAAATAAATATGAAGTAGAAATGAACATGAATAGTGCTAAGATGAAATCTCCTATAATTCTTATTGATCCAACTTACAAAGAAAGGAATGCCCTTGCTGCATTATCCGAAAAAACTTTTAAAAAATTCAAAAAGGCCTGTAACGAATTCATTAAAAAACCAACAACAGGCGCATTTGAAACAAAAAAAATAGACCTGGAAAAAATAAAGAAAAATGCAATAAAGAGGAAATTAGACTTTGTCTTAATTCAAACTCAAACAGATAAACAAAAAGGAGATGTTGCAGGAAGTAAACTTGAAAAGTTTTACAGACATTTGAAAGATGAGATAAATAAATTCTATTCTATTAGTAATAGCGGTTTTGAGTATAATGAAACCAAAATAGCCAATTATTTTTTTGTAGTAAAAAAGAGAGAAAAGATAATCTTAAACGGACCTGAAATAAAAGACAAAAAAAATGTAATGATGTTTAAGAAGAAGCATAAGAAAAGTTTTGTTAAGAAAGGAAGATTATATGCTGAAGAAAAAGTGAAAAAAAATATTAAAGAATATATTGAGCAGTGGAAATCAAAGAATAACAGGAAGATGAAAGAAATGCATATAACAGAGTTAAAAATAATTTAGAATTTTAAACTTCCATTTACAGAGAATGAAGATTGATTTTCTATTTCTCCATCATAATTTGTTCCATTTAAGTTATATTTAGCACCAATTGTAAAATCTCCGAAAATTGCCTTAGCTCCGATATTCATGTTATATTTATCCGGACAAAATTCATAATTAGAGAACCCTACACTCCCCCCAATATCAAGTTCTAGATTCTTAGTTTCAATTTTTACATTTCCTCCAAGTTCATTTTCCCATATTCTTCCTAAATAATAAGAATCAAATAAAAGATTTATATCGTTTGAAGCTTGAATTTTAGAAAGAACTCCTGCACGAATTTCATTAAACCTTGGCTTGAAACGATCTGTCCCTAAATCTTCAGGTAGTAAAGCCGCTTGTCCAATTACATATGGTTCTATAGTTCCATCTTCAATTGGAATTTTATAAGAAGCTCCAACTTCAAAAACTAAGTCGTTAAAAAGAGAAACATCTTTCATCCATGAAATTTCTCCTGCTATCCTTGAAGCAAGGTTAAGTCCTTCTTTATTATTTGTGTTGACTTTCAAATCTCCAGTTATCCCATGCAACCCCCCATTCCCAAATGTAAAATCTGCTGAAGGTTCTATATTAATTGAGCAAATTGAAAAAGAATTATCATATCCAATTTGTGCTAATGTGAGATTATCTATCGGAGAAGAAGAATTCCCCCTAATTTCTCCTGCATTTATAAAAAAACCAAAACACGAAATTTTGGCCGAAGTCAGATAATCTTCTAAATTAACATCAATTTTCAAATCAGGTGATTTCTTATTATTGGAAAGCAGTTCTTTCTTCAAGGTTTCTGAAGTTTCATCATAGCCAACAAATTTAAGAAAATTTTTTCCATCTTTTGTTATGAGTCTATACTTTAAATTATTATCATTAAAAAAAAAGTGTTGAAATGCTATTGAATTTGCATTTTTTTGATATTCTTCTAAAGCTTTTTCAATATTTTTTGTATCTATAAGGAGTATACCCCCATAATCAATAATAGCAGTTCCCTTGTCTGTTTTGGAGATGTCATAAACATGACCCCCACCATATCTGTCTATACCTGTAACGGCCGCTGTTTTTATTCCAATATCATTTGCTAATTGTTCGATATGGGAAGCAATATGTTTGCATACCCCAATCGGATTTGGATCTCCTGTAGCTAGATAATCTTGTAATTTTTCAAAAAAGATTTCTTGGGAAAAACCTTCTATTGAATAATAATGGGTATCATAACTTCCATAACCAAGAGAATCACTAATTGCAGACAAGAAAACAAGTTTTTGATCTTCAGAAAGATTATTAGATGAATTAATTAAACCCTCATAAGAATTGATATTATAAGTTTTTATGTCATTCATTATATCTTCAACCTGGGTTTCCTCAGAAGTTGTAAGTCCAGGAAAATTTGTATATAAATTTCCATTATAAAATCTAGAATAGGCTTTAGAATAGTCGAGATTTTTTTCTTTGTCCCCCGTCTGATAATTAATATTTATTTCCGTAGAAACTAATGTTTGTTCTAAAGAAGGTTTAGGAGTTATTTCCTGAGCGTTTATATTTGGAGAACTGGCAAGAAAAGTAGATAATATCCCTGCAATCAAAGCTTTTTTGAAAAATCCTCTTTTCATCTTTTTACCCCCGAGATTTTTCCCCAATAGCTTTTTCAAATAAAAAGGTAAGAGCTTCTACAAAGAAACTGGAATTAAGCCAGATTGCAACATCATCAGTGTCGCCTCCTTTTGAAATGTAAAACAGAACTTCTCTTCTGTCTATTATGAAAAATTTAGAGTCTATATCAATTTTTTTAATTTTTATCATCAATTTTTTTTCTATTTCTTTGATTACACTAGCTTCTCCTGAAAGTGCCATTTTTATTTTTATGTTTAATTTTTTAAGAATTGCAACAGTTTGAGCGAAAAGTTTTGCTTTTGCTTTAATCTCATCTGCGTTAGTACAGATTATTACTTCTTTTCTTGCATTTTGAATTATGTCTTTTAAGAAAGTAGATATGTTTGATTTTCCTTTTAATGAGGCAGAAACCTCTGTCCTTTTTACAGGATTTATTCCCTGTTTGTACAGCTCATTAAGCTTTAAAAATTCCTCACTTTCTTTTATCTTTGTTAAATTTTGAACTTTTTCTTCAGCATGTTTCCTTATATCTTTCCTTATTCTCTCAAGAATCATATTAGGTTTTACTCCAAGATATTTCACGGGCTTGCCCATTCTTATTATTGTGAATCCCTTTTTTTCCAAGCTTTCAAGAACATCATAAGTTCTACTTCTAGGAACTCTTGAAATAGCAGCAATTTCTCCTACAGAAGCAACTCCCTTGCTAAGCAAAGCTAGCCAAACCTTTGTTTCATAAAGGTTCAAATTAAAATGATCTTTTATTCTATTTACTAATTCTGGTGCTAAAATCATAAGAATTCGTAGAAAAGATTATTTATAAAGCTTATGGTTTGTTGTTACTAAGCAATTAGGACAAAATGATGATTTAAAACAACAAATAACTAGCAATCATTCCAAGCAATATTCCGCCAGTTATGAAGGGCATTGCAGGATAAAATTTCTTTTTTTCTGAAAATAAGAACAATAAAGTTAATCCCAAAGTAGCTCCTACAATTACAAATATTGCAGGCAAAAGGCCTCCTGTGAAGTCAGGAAGACCAAAAGGCAGACTTATTTTTGTAAGCTTGAAGATTACTCCTGAAGTGATTATCGGGAAGATTATATCTCCACCGCCAAGAATAGCTACATCAATTTTTATTTTCTTTTTTTTCAATTTTGATTTTTTCAATTTTTTTAATTTCATTTTAACTTTCCTTGAGACATATGGAACAAAAAACCCTGCAAAGATCCTTAACTTATTTATTTGGTATTTAGCCATTTTTTGCATAATGCCAGAATGCCAAACTGCCCAAATGTCATAAGCAGAGATTAATCCTAAAAGGATAAGAATTGTCCAAAAGTTCAATATTGGAATGAAAACAGTCGCGATTCCGGGATATATAAAAAGTTCTGTCAGGTTATGAACAATGAAATTTCTCTTGAAAATTTTTATGAAACTTAAACCAAGAGCAAGAACTAAGGCAGGAATAATAAAATAAATTGTCCTTGGAAGAAAAGCATTTAGAGAGATAAACAATGCAATTGTAACAACGATAAAAAACCAGATCCTAAGTATGACTGCAATTTTAAATTTCGTAAGCAAAAATAATATGAAAATGGCTATAACAAAAGCAAATAGTATTGAACCAAAATAAACCCCAAAGTCAGATTGCTGCGTAACTTGGGGAGGTTCAAGCCATGAAAGACTTGGATTTGAAACAGTTTCAATTGTTCCATTTACTTCTGTTTTTATATGAAATGGATCAGAATTAACAACATAAAGCCCTATAAATTGTGTAATCACAAACATAGATAACAAGACAATTGTAATTTTAAGGTTGTGTTTCATTTTTTCCTCTTTTTGTATTTAGATGAAGGAAATATTGTTTTTAAAGTTTAGTTAAAGATTTTTATAGTTTTCATGCTTATTTTTTTAATGGATTACAGATCTGGAAAAGGAAATATTCTCTTGAAGAATATAAAGAAAAGTATGCCTTCACTTGAAAAAACTCTGGAGAATGCGAATTCTATATGTAATTATGAAGATTTAGTATACCGATTTTATCATGGTTCCTTTAAGGTTTACAGAATTCAGGAATTAACAAAACATTTAGTCAAATCTTTAGAAGAGATCTCTCCGAATGATGACAAAAAAATAACAGATAATTTATTTTTAAAAATTATTTCAGAAGGCGCAAAAGGGATACCATTTAAAATGTCTCATAATAGAGAATGGGGTAAAATATGCAGGCCTTTCTTGGAAGCATTTTTTCATTCAAGGTATTTTTTGGAAATGGCAATAAAATATGGAAAAAAATATGATTCAACTCCCACTGTCATAGAACCAGGATTAGCTGCATTAATGACATTATACGGAATCTAATTTATCTTAATCTTAATGTTTCAAGAACTCTCGGTACATTTGTTTCTACTCTATTGAGTTTGTAAATTGCGGATGCGAGGTCAAGGCATTTTGAGACTTCACCGTGATTAATTACAACTCTTTTTGATTTTGGTCTTATATTATTGAAAAAAGAAATTAATTCATTTCTTCCTGCATGCGCACTGAAACCTGTCATTGTATCCACTTCCATTTCTACTTTTATTACTTCTTCTTTTCCATCAACCATCATTTTAGTTTCTTTTATTCCATCTTGAACTTGCCTTCCTAATGAGCCAACTCCTTGGTAGCATACAAAGATTATAGAATTATTTTTATTTCCTGCAAATTCTCTGAAATATTCTACACTAGCTCCACCAACTAACATTCCTGATGTAGCAAGAACTATACAAGGACCGCCTTCAATTACATTCCTTCTTTCTTGAGAAGACCCAACTCTTACAAAAGATTCTGACATGAATGGATTTTTATCCTGAAATACATCTGATCTGACTTTGTTACTTAAAAAATCAGGATAAGCAGTATGAATCGCATTAATATCCCATATCATTCCGTCGATATAAATAGGAACTTTTTTTATTTTCCCAGTTGACATCGCATCTTCCAAGACTAACATTGTTTCCTGCGCCCTTCCCAATCCCAATTCAGGAATTAAAACTTTTCCGTTTCTTTCCATTGTTTTATTTACCAAATCAATAAATTTTTCTTCTGTATCTTTTCGTGGAGGGAATATGTCAAGCTTAGATCCATATGTTGATTCTGTAATAACAGATTCTATTCTTGGGAATGTTGCATTTGCAGGATCAAGGAGCCTTGAACGAGCATATTTGAAATCTCCTGTATACAGAAGATTATGCAAACCATTTCCTATATTGAGATGTGTCAATGCTCCTCCCAATACATGTCCAGAATTGTAAAAAGTCAATCTTACATCAGGGGTTATGTCTGTAACCTCATTGTAATTCAAACAGATGCTATGTTTAACCATTTCCTTAATATCAGATGAATCAAATAATGGTTTTGTTGCCTGTTTGTAAGCAACTCCAATAAAATCCAAAGACAGAAGTGCAGCAATATCCCTTGAAGGTGCAGTCATATATACAGGCCCTTTATATCCCATTTTGTATAAATATGGAAGCAAGCCTACATGATCAAGGTGTGCGTGACTTATTATTATTGCATCAAGTTGATTCAAATCAAATTCAGGAATATCCAAATATGGGAATTTATCTTTTCCCTGAGAAGCTACATCAATTCCGCAATCAAGAAGGATTTTTGAATTTGGCGTTTGTAATAAAATGCAACTTCTTCCTACTTGCCTACCTCCGCCAAGGAATGTTAATCTAACCCACTCATCAACTTTTTCAGGGTTCCATTCTTTGTATATTTTAGTTCCGATTGAATTAAGGAATTTTCTTCTGTAATTATTATTTGCATAAAGAACTTCTCTTATATTTTCTGTTATTTTGCTTTTTATTGCAGGACTTCTTTGTACGTGAGGAGTCCATAGAGTTGTTCTTCTTATCTCGTTTAATATACTTCCCTGTTTTCCTATAACCATCCCAGGTTTTTTTGCTTCAATTATAACGATGCTTCTCTGAATATCAAAAATCAAATCTGTAATTTCTGCTTCTGGAGGGACTATTTTTTTTATCTCTTCCTCTGTTTTCTTTTGGTCTGTAAGAATTTTTTGGTCTGATCTAAGTTCTACTCTTTTTTTTATTTTATCAACAATTTCTTTTATTTGTGGTTCTCCTTCTCTAAAAAAGTTGGCATTATCTGTGTAAAGAACGATATTTGCTCCTTCAAAACTAGCTTCAGTTATTTGCCCTTTCAATTGATCAGTTATATTTTTTAAGATATCCATTTCAAAGTATTTTCCTTGATAAAAATATGAATCATTTTTTTAAACAATTTAATCTTCTTTAAAAGAAGGTTGAATTCCCTGTGAAACCACTTTTTTTATTCCGTCTTTCGTTATAGTGAAAACATCAATCCCATGACCGCTTCCAACATCTCTCTGAGTTGAAGATTTTATACATTCAATTGCAAGTTTAACTCCTTCTTCAACAGACATTCCTTCTTTATATTGTCTTTCTAATAATCCAAGAACATAAGGCATACCTGAACCAAAGTTAGCATCAAAATCTTCAATTTTCCTTACGCTTCCTGCAGGTTCAACAGAATATAATTGAGTTGTTCCGTCTCCATTAAATCCGCCAATTAAGAATCCCGCTTGCATTGGGATCATTGACATTTGTCTTATTCCTGAATAAAGAATATTTGCAAGTAAATTTGCCGCTTGTTTAACAGAAGGTCTTGTCCTTGATTTTAGTTCTTTTAATTTTAATTCAGCAGGAAGGACTTTTTCAATTCTATGAATGTCAGAAACCATTCCTGTTCCAGAAATAATAAGGTAATCATTTATTTTCATTGTTTTTTCTGATTTCTTATCCATCACAATTGTACCTGCAGTAGATTGACGATCAGAAGCCATTACAACTCCGTCTTTACAGACAATTCCAACTATAGTTGTTCCTGTTTTCAATATCGAATTTTTTAATTCAGCATCCATTTTTAAATTACTAGAATAATCTTCCGTATTTTTTTAATATATTCAGGGTTTATAAATTTTATGGGAAGGGTGGCTTTGTAAATTAAGTCCTATTTTGGACTGACTTTTTTTACAGAAAT
>CAYSES010000018.1:0-10773 GCA_964430085.1 Candidatus Woesearchaeota archaeon
GGATAATATTAATAATTCAAGTGAAGAAACAAATGCAATTATCACGAAAAATGAAACTATTGAAGTTCCCAGTATACCAACAAATATGATTACTGGAAGCCTTATTGCAACAAGAAGTAATGGAGGAATATTTTCTAATTTTTTCCAGAATGTTATTAACATATTCAAATAATAAAATGTCAATTAAAAAAAAACTTATCTTTCTTGAAATAATAACTTTGCTAATTTTAATTCCATTAGTTTATGCAAACAGTTATGGATCTAGCACCTATGGAAATACTGTTTATGGAGAAAATGAAAGCTCTGCTTTATATTGTGGTGATGGCGTATGTAATAATGGAGAAACTTGTTCTTCATGTTCTGCTGATTGTGGAAGTTGCGGTGGAGGACCCAGTGGTGGAGGAAGTTCAGGTACTGCAACTTACCAATGCACCCAGGATTCTAATTGCAAAACAAACCAATATTGTTTTAATCACACTTGTTATGAAGCAGAATGCTTTGATAATTCTGTTTGCAATACAAATGAAGGAGAAACCTGCTGGAACCATAGATGCGTGAAATTATTTGACATGGAAATATTGAATTTTGAATCCCCGGTAAAAGTTGGAGAATTTTTTAATTTTACTTATTTTGTTAAAGCCGTAGCTGAAATCAATGGAGATGTTCAGATTGATTTTTGGATTGAGAACAAAGATCAGAATAAAATTGCTTCTGGGAGAGATACAATTTATATGTCTGGTTTTGAAGAAAAAACAAAAGCCAAAAAATTATTCTTACCGAGTGATCTTTCTTCAGGAAGCTATATGTTTTATATTCAGGTAACTTATGGCACATATACTGCTGAAGCTCATAGGAACATAGAAATAAACATTGATGAAAATGGATTAGCTACAATAAGTTTAATTCCTGAATTTAATTATCTAACTGTTTATATTATCTCTGTTTTAATCGGATTAGGAGTTTTTATTGTTTGTCTTATTTTTTATTTAGAAAGAAGAAAAATAAAAAAAGGATTAATCAAAGAAAAGAAATGGATTAAAAAACATAAAATTTCAATTTTAGTTCTTATCTTAATTATAATTATGGGAATTTTGATTTATTATTTTAGATGGTACGAACAAATTGAATTATGGTTTGAAAGAATAATCAAATTTAATTTAAATACTTAATTAATGTTTATGTCAATTCTCCATCGAAATTTATAAGGACCAATCTCTCCAGCTTTTTTTATCTTGGAAATTTTTATTTTCTCTTTGTATTTTTTTGCTTCTTCTTTTATTTTATCAATCAAAGAATCTTTTTCTTTAATCTTACAAAATCCATAATAATATATTCTTGTTCCTTTTTTAGATAATGAGAATGCTTCCTTAAGAAAAGTATCCTTTAATTGCGGGCGCGGCATAACTATAACATCAAATTTTTGTTTTAATTTTGGAGCAATTCTTTTTATATCCCCTGGAATTAATTCAATTTTATCCTTAACTTTATTTAATGATATATTTAGAGTTGCATATTTATTTGCTTCTCGATTTATTTCATTGGAATAAATTTTTTTTGCTTTTGAATTCTTAGCTATCACAATTGAAAAAGGAGCCACCCCAGCAAACATAACTAAAACCGTCTCTCCTTTTTTTATCTTGGAAGCAATTTCTTTTCTCTCATTACTTAATCTTGGGGAAAAATAAGTCTTATCTATATTAAATCTAAAAACACAATTATTTTCTTTGTACAAAACTTCTTTAGTTTTTTCTCCTGCAAGGTATGTTGTAGAATATTTTCTTAATCTCCCTTTAATTTTTCCTTTTTTTTCAAGAACAGTCCTTATTGCTTTATTTTCTTTGAGAATTTTGTTAGCAAATTGTTTTTTATCCTTGAGTTTTACGTCCTTAGAAAATCTTACAACTGCAATATTTCCCAAAACATCAAAAGAATGAAATGTATTTCTTAACATAATTAGAATAAATAAAAAGCATTATTAAAGTATACTATCTTCTTTCTTCCCTTGCTCTTTCCACCTCTTTCGAAGTTCTCACAGCTTCTCCAGCTTCGGTTCTTTCAGCTTCTGATTTAGCACGCCTCATCTCATTGCCAAGTCTCCATACCATCTTTCTCCATGCCCCATGGAAGAATATAATTAAAAGAACAATTGTAAAAACTCCAAGCGTGATAATCATGCTTAAATTCAAACCAAAATCAATTTGCCCTGTTACAAATCCACTGATCATTTTATAAAAAAGGATTACTCCAAAAAAAATCCATAAGAAAAATTCTAACAGTGTTTTGGGAAGGCTCATACGTTTAATTTTTTCATTTGAAAGAAGCATCGTAGAAACAAAGACCATTATTATGAATGGAACAAGAAAAGTTAAGACTATCCCCATCGTTGTATAACTCTGTAAAATAGTAAAAACTTCTTGAGGGGTTATATATGCTGTAGCCAAAAAAGCAACTGGAAGGGCTAATAATGCTTGGAATGCTGGTTTTTCTGGAAATTTAGCAAAATCAAGGGCCCCCCAAATTAAACCTGCTAACATAAAAAAGAGTAAATATTTAGCAATGTTGGTATCTAACTTTCCTTGTTCCCAATTTGCAAACCAATCAGAAATAAAGCTTGTCCCTCCGCTTGTTTCAGATTGCCCACTAACTGCATGGCCAGTAGGATTCCCAACAAAAGATAATAAAAATGCAAAAACCAAAAAAGTTGCAACAACCGTAATAACAGCTAATTGACCCTTAAAAGAAGATTTTTTTCTTTTTTTAGAAGTATTTTTTCCCTTTCTCCCCCTCGTCTTTTTCATAAGTGAAAAAGAACTTTAATATTTATAAACCTTTTTGCATTTGAAGACATAATACAGAAAATAGAAAATTTATAAAAACAATTTTCTTGTATATATCATGAAAAAAGGTGTTGCATTATTTTCAATCCTTACTTTGTTAGCAATCGGTTTTATAAGTGCCCAAAATACATTAAGTGATTTACTGGGAGAGATAGATCAATCAATAGTAATCTTATTTGCAGTTTTTATGATTGCTTTTGCACTTTCTTTTTTGGCTCTTAATAGAGTTTTCAAGGAAGAAACAATGATCTCGGGAATAATTGCTGCAGTTTTGGCTTTTCTTGTAACTTATGGTGTGAATAGTAGCGGATTAGATATAGGAAATTTGTTATCAGGAGTTGGTTTATCTGAAACCACATTATTCGCAGTAATCCCCTTATTAATCATAGCAGGAGCAATCTTTGTTATCATACAAATGAAAAAAGATTCACTATTTGTATTTGGAGGATTGTTGATAGCAGGAAGCTTTTTTGTTTATACAAAAACTCTTTTCATAGTTGTGGGGATTATTTTGATTTTAGTAAGATTTTTTATAAGAGGAAAAGAAGAAACCCGTAGGCATTACCATAATCATTACCGGAGGAGAAGGTAACTAAAACCACTTATCAAGTCCTTTCTGTTGATTTCTTTCAGTAATTTCTCTTAATCTTTCAAGTTGTTTATGAACTCTTTCGTCTGAAAAATCATGTTCATTTACAAGAATATTTCTTATTTTCTTTTCATTTAATTTGCCAAATTTAAAGAGAGAATTAATTACATTTGGCTTGTGAAATAATTTGAAGATTTCTTTCCAGTCAAATTGGTCTCCTTCAGGAAGACTCATTATTTGTTCTTCAACACTTTCAAAAATTAATATAGGCTGCTTGAATTTTTTAACAATTTGTAAAGCTCTTTTCTGTCCGATCCCAGGAATACCCTTGGGGTTGTAATCTGTTCCTACAAGAATCCCCAAACAAATTAACTGATCTATGTTAATCTCAAGGGAATTCAAAACTTTTTCAAGTTCAATCATCTCAGGCCTTACTTCCATCCATCCGCTAATTGTTTTTCTTTTTCTTGCCAAAGTTAAATTCCTGATTAATCTCGGAGCTCCAAAAAGCAGACTGTCATAATCCTGGCTTGCAGATGCATAAATTTCCCCCCGAATTTTAGCAAGGTATGCTGCTTCTGCTTCCCCCTCACTAGGAGCTTGTACAACAGCAATCCCCATAGCTTCCAAAAGTTCCTTGCTTTCTTTAATCATCTCACTGTTAAGTCTTACCAATTGGCTGCTGTATCTTTTCATTGATGCAAAGTCTTCTTCATTCTTCGCTTGTTCATATCTTTCTTTTGCAATATCTCTTGCTCCTTCTCTTATCTGCGCTGTTCTGTGTTTCATTTCAGGAGGCTTTCCGTCAAAAACATAAACTAGTTTTATTCCCTGTTCCAAAAGAGCAATATTTCTGTAGAAGATTCCAGATAAATGACTGGTAATTCTTTTTTTATTATCCATTAAAGGAGTTCCGTCTATTTGTCTTATACTTGATAAAAATTGATACAGTATATTAAAAGCATCAACACAAAGTGTCTTGCCTTTTAGGTCAGATAATTCTATTTCTTTTCTCGGAATAATTTCTTTTATATTTAATCCCATTTTAGTTTAATGAATGAGAAATATAAATATTTATTGTTGCACTCTCTTTTGGGAATAATTAACCAATTTGTTAAACAATGCACCAATCTTAACATAATTTTTTTCTTTAATGAAATTGTTTAAATTTTTTACAATTCTTGTCCCAGAAAAATATTTCGTCAGTAACTCTGTTTTTTCTCCCCAATCAGCACTAAAATTTTTATTAAAAGAAATTTTATTTACCTCATCATAAAATTCTTTATAGAGTATAGTGGGAAGAGTTCTTTTTTTAGCAGTTTTTTCATTAGCTCTTTGTTCATTTCTTTCCATCCAATAATTTATCTCTTCTTGAGCAAAAAGCTTATTTGCTAGTCCTATTTGTATTCTTTCCACTTTCGGATCAGGATTTTCTCCATATTCTTTCATAATATCTTTTTTTAATAACCATATATAAATTTATCTTTTTGGATTACCAACTTTTAAATAATAAAAAAGCATTCTTTTTTTATGAAAACCGAATTTATCCCAATAGATTATGATTACTTTGATCTTGAAGGAAGGAACTATGCAAAAGTAATTGGAAGAGACAAAAATGGAAAAAGAGTATGCATAATTGATTCTTGTGATGTATTTTTTTGGGCAATTTTAAAAGATAATACAACTAAAAAAGAAATTCAAAAATTACAGGAAAAAATTGAAAAAATACAGCTTGATGTAAAGAAAAGACAAACCAAAGTAGAAAAAACAGAACTTCATGAAAAGAATTATCTTGGTAAGAAAGTAAAGGCAATAAAGATTTTTGCAACAAACTATAAAGACTTGCATGATATAGCAGACAAGCTTGGAATGCCTGAAATAGAAAAAAGAAGGGGTTATGATTTGGGATTTATAACGCACTATATAATTGAAAGAAAATTAAACCCTCTAAGTTGGTATGAAATTGATGGAGAAATTTTGAATAATAGCACAGAGTTCGGAGGCATTGATGCTTCATTAAATGTAGATTTATGCATAAAAGTAGACTCAATAAAACCTTTAAAGAAAGAAAATTTTTCTCCGAAAATTCTTGCCTTTGACATTGAAGCTGATGAATTCAGGATAGGAGAAGGAGAAATTTTAATGATTTCAATGGTTTCCAAAAATTTCAAGAAAGTTATAACCTGGAAAAAGCATAAAGAAATCCCAAATGTAGAGTATGTAAAAGATGAAGCAGAACTTTTGGAAAAATTTGTAGAAACTGTAAAAAAGATTTCGCCTGATTTCATTACAGGATATTTTAGTGATGGTTTTGATTTGCCTTATCTAAAAGCAAGGGCAGAAAAGCATAAAGTAAGATTAGATATTGGAATTGATGGAAGTCAACCGAAGTTTTCAAAAGGACGAATGATTACGGCAAAGATAAATGGGATAGTACATATAGACTTATTGCGTTTTATCCAAACAGCCTACTCACAATATATGCAATCAGAAACCCTCTCTTTAAATGAAGTTTCAAATGAATTTTTAGGGGAATCAAAAAAAGAATTTGAATTCAAGCATTCATCAAAAATAAAAGGAGATGAATGGACTAAATTTTTTGAATATAATTTACAGGATTCTGTTTTGACTTATAATTTATTTGATAAAGTTTGGCCTGATTTGCTTGAGTTTACAAGGATCATGCAAGAGCCTGTTTTTGATGTGTCAAGGAATGGAATGTCTACAAATGTTGAAGACTATATAATTCACAATTTAAACAAATTTGATGAGATCCCTGAAAAAAGACCTACTTATGATGAGATCGGAGAAAGAAGAAGCAGGGGAAAATATCAAGGAGCTTTTGTACTCGAACCAAAAGCAGGATTGTATGAAAATTTATGCTCTTTTGATTTTACAAGCAGTTATGGGAGTGTCATTGTTACATACAATTTATCAAAGTCAACATTCCTGGAAAAACCGCAAAAAGATTCTTACAATATTGAAATAGGGGAAAAAAGAGTTTATTTTTCTAAACAAGAAGGATTTTTTCCGCAAATGCTTAAAGAGATTATAGAAAAAAGAAGGCAATACAAAGGAGAATTAAAGAAAAAACCAGACGTAATAAAAAAAGCAAGAAGCAATGCGTTCAAACTTTTGGCAAATGCAAGTTACGGTTATCTTGGTTTTTTCGGAGCAAGGTATTATTGTGAAGAAGCTGCAGCAGCAACAGCAGCATTTGCAAGAGAAGCTATAAGAGAAGCAATAGGAAAAACAGAAAATGAAGGTTATAGTGTAATCTATGCAGATACTGATGGTTTTTCATTTACATTAAATAACAAAACAAAAGAAGAAACAAAACAATTTTTGAGAAGATTAAACTCACACCTTCCAGGAGTAATGGAACTTGAACTTGAAGATTTTTACAAAAGAGGAATCTGGGTAACAAAAAGAACCGGAGATTTTGGTGCAAAGAAAAAATATGCATTGATGGATGAGAAAGGAAAATTAAAAATCCGTGGATTTGAAACAGTGAGGAGAGATTGGTGTGCTTTAGCAAGAGAAGTCCAAAATAATATTCTTTTGATGATACTAAAAGATGGAAATGAAAACAGAGCATTGGATTATCTTAAAAAAATTGCAAAAGAAGTCCGAGAAAGGAAAGTCAGTCTTAAACAAATGATTATAAGAACTCAGTTAAAAAAACCATTGAATGAATATAAAGCAATTACTCCTCACGTAGTTGCTGCACGAAGAATGCAGGAAAAAGAAATTCCAATTGATCCTGGGAGTTTGATTCAGTATTATATTGCTGAAACAAAAGGCAAGAAAAAATTAGTAAGAGACCAAGTTAAATTAGTTGAGGAAGAAGGCAAATACGATATTGAATATTATTTAAAACGTCAATTACTCCCTGCTGTTGAAAATATTATGCAGGTGTTTAACATTGATATAAAAACAATTCTTGATGGTAAAAAGCAGATGACATTGGGGGAGTTTTAAAAATAATAATCCTTAAAAACTAACAAAAATAAACTTTTAAAATGGGATTGTTGAAAAAATTCATTAACAGACAAGATTTTAAAGCCCTTGAATTATTTACAAAAGCTAATTGGATTAACAGATTAACTAGGGAACAGTCAAGGAAAAATATCGAAGATAGTTTAGTAGAAATAATTTATGATTCAGGGGATCATTCTTCAAATGGCTTTTTAATAACTGAGAATGGATATTTTTTAACTGCAGAACATTGTATTAGGAAAAATGCATTAAATAAAAGGATACGGACCTCCAATGGAGAAGTTTACCCCATTGAAAAAGTATGTTATAGCGATTTTCCTCATGACTTGGCATTAGTAAAAGCAAAGATAAAAAGCAAGCCAGTAATAAAGAATTACAATCTCTATAATACAAATAAATTAGAAAAAATTCCTGTACAAATATTAGCAAGGTGGGACAAAAAAATTGTAAGGAGATATGGATTTGTAGAATTAACAACAACTTCATGCAATGATCACAGAAAAAATTTCTGCTCTGATATTTTTTCAATAGCAAGACCCATAATTTCTGGAGATTCTGGGGGGATTATAATCTCACCTCTCTCTGAATTGATTGGTTTTGTTCATGGATCTGACAAAAGAGTATGTTGTGGTATAAAACTAAACAATGCTCTTAAATTAATCTACAAATATATCAACTCTTAAAAACTTCTATTAATTGTTAGTTTAATGAAAAAAACTTACGAACCCAAACCTCTTTTCATAGAGAGAATGAAAAAGCTTCTTGGGAAAGACTTTGACAATTATATGAAAGCCCTGGAAAAAGAACCTCTTCGTTCTATAAGATGCAACACATTAAAAATCCTCCCTGAAAAACTCAAAAAAAGATTGGAGAAAAAGGGATGGGAAATTAAAATTCCTTTTAAGGATTATCCTGAAATTATGATTGTTGTTTCAAAATTGCAGCCAGGAGAATTGGGACGTTCCTTGGAACATCTACTTGGTTATTATTACATTCAGGAAATCTCAAGCATGATGCCTGTATTAGTATTGAATCCAAAAAAAGATGAGAGAGTTTTGGATTTATGCTCTTCTCCTGGAAGTAAAACAACACAGATTGCTGCAAGAATGAATAACAGTGGGTTATTAATAGCAAATGAAGTAAAACTTGGAAGAATAAAAATTCTTGCTTCAAATACAGAAAGATGCGGGGTAATTAATATGATCATAACAAAAAAAGATGGTGCGGCATTATGTAGGAATTTTAAGAATGAAAGTTTTCTTTTTGATAAAATTCTTCTTGATGCTCCGTGTTCTGGAGAAGGGACAATAAGAAGCACTCAGAAAACATTGCAGATGTGGAACATAAAAACAATTGAAAATCTTTCACGATTACAAAAATCAATGATTGCCTCTGCAATAGAAATTCTAAAACCAGAAGGAGAGCTTGTTTACAGTACTTGCACCCACGCTCCAGAAGAAAACGAAGAAATTATTAATTTTGTCTTGAAGAATTTTGATGTAAAAATTGAAAAAATAAATCTACCAATAGAATTTGCTCCAGGGATTAAGAAATGGCAAGAAAAAGAATATGCAGAAGATGTTAAATTTTCATGCAGGATTTATCCTCAAAAAGCAAATACCGAAGGATTTTTCATTGCTAAAATAAAAAAAGTAAAATGAACAAAGAAAAAATAAAAAAATGGATTCGCAGAATTTTTAGGATAATCTGGATATTTATAGGAATTTTTGTAACCGTTTTTCTTATATCTGCATATGTTAAATCAAAAAATTTCAGCGGTTCTGGATTTTCTGGTATTGGGGGGGCAATAGGGGTGGCAATATTGCTGGGAATAGCGCTTAGTATTTTTCTTGGTTATATCCTATCAACATTGTTATATTTCTTAATCCGATGGATAATTAAAAAGATTAAAAAAAGAAAACTTTCAAAATGATATTTTTAAAATTTTTCAATAAAAAAGAAAAAGAAAAACTTTTGAAACGATTGAATGAGCAATTTGGAATAAAAGAACTTCCTTGGAAGATCGCGCAATTAGGCAAGGAGAAGATCATACTTTTTTCAGGGGATATTTCAGAAAAAGAAATAGAAGAAATTGACAGATTTGCAAGAATAGAAGGAATTGGATTATATTTTGCGAAAGAACAAAATGGAAAATTAAGATTGAGTATTGAAGCAACTCAATTATTAAAAGATCAGATTAGAAAGAATATTTTTGAATTAAACGAAAAACAAGCAGAACAATGGATGTTAGGTCAGGAATTAAATATCAAACCCGGAAAAAAGGATTTTTTAATAATGAAGTTTAAAGATGATTTTTTGGGAACAGGAAAAGCTTCTGAAGAAAAGATCACAAATTTTGTTCCAAAACCAAGAAGACTTAAATATAAAGAAAATAGTATAT
Organism: Candidatus Woesearchaeota archaeon; assembly: GCA_964430085.1. Classification (GTDB taxonomy): domain Archaea; phylum Nanobdellota; class Nanobdellia; order Pacearchaeales; family GW2011-AR1; genus RBG-13-33-26. The sequence continues at coordinate 9,827 of CAYSES010000018.1, forward strand.
AAAAATGAACAAGCAAAAAATCTTGAAGGCTGGGGAAATTGCAAAACAAATTAGAGATTGGATAAGACCACAAATAACAAAAGGGGCACATTTAGTTGAGATTGCGGAAAAAATTGAATCAAAAATAATTGAACTGGGAGGTAAGGTAGCATTTCCCACAAACCTTTCAATAGATGAAATTGCTGCACACTATACCCCTTCTTATAATGATGACAAGATAGCAGCAGGATTGCTTAAAGTTGACTTCGGAGTTCATGTAGATGGATGGATTGCAGATACAGCGTTCTCAATTGACCTTGAAGAAGATGACGAGAATAAACAATTAATTGAAGCATCTGAGGCAGCATTGGATAATGCAATTAAAATAATAAAAAAAGGAACTTCTTTAGGAATGATTGGAAAAACTATCCAGGATACAATTGAATCAAGAGGATTTTCTCCCATTATTAATTTAACGGGCCATGAAATGAAAGAATACGAATTGCATGCTGGCTTGACAATTTCGAATGTTGATAATAAAAAAACAGAAAAAATAGAAGAAGGATTGTATGCAATAGAACCTTTCGCAACTGTTGGAAGCGGAAAAGTCCAGGATGGTAAACCTTCAGGGATTTACATTTTAATGAATGAAAGAAACATAAGGAATAGTGAAGCAAGGAAGATATTAAATTTTATAACTGAAGAATATAAAACACTTCCTTTTTGTTCAAGGTGGATTGTAAAAAAATTTGGGGTTGCAGCATTATTTGCATTAAAGAGATTAGAAGATAATGGCAATCTTCATCAATATCCACAATTAATAGAAAGTTCTCGTAACAAAGTAAGCCAAGCAGAACACACTGTTTTAGTTAATAAAGAAGTAATTGTCACAACAAGATAATTTTTCTGAAATTTTATCCAAGATAAGTATTATCTGTAGGTAAGGCTGCTTTAACAGATTTCAAATA
>CAYSES010000019.1:0-10142 GCA_964430085.1 Candidatus Woesearchaeota archaeon
CTTCCAAAATTTTTGCAGTTCCCTGAATCTTATTAAAAAGCTTGTACAAGGATAGGAACCAATCACAATAATTCTTTTAAGAATTAATTATCTGTAAGTTTCATGATTCTGGGACTTTATTCATTATTCTTAAAGCGATTATGCGAGATAAAAACAAACAAAAAGATAATCCCTTTTCCCTTGGTAATCCATAAAATTTGCAGCAATTTTTCCATTACCAAAGGTGAGTGCTTGGGGATTCTGCTTATATTGAAAGATTTTGGTTTTATTGAGATCTATTCTGGGCATGGGATAAAAATTTTAAAAAAAGAAATTAAAAAAATGCCCAAAAGTTCACTTCATTAATCCAAAAACAACCCCTTAGAAGCTACAAAAAGAGTCAATGCCTTTGCAAAAAAAAGATCTTCAAATGTTGATCGAGATTATTCTCACCTTATTGCTCGGTTGTCTCATAGGCACGTTTACAGAACAATGTCGGGAAAATACGTGTGAAGGTGGAGAATGTAAAACTGTTTCAAAAGTAGTTGAACTTCTTCCGAGAAGCTTGCTTGCTGCAGGAATAAGTTTCACTGTTGCAATTGTTTTATTCTTGATCTGGAATAGGATTAAAAGAAGAATCAGGAAATAAATGTATAAACTGATCAGTGGTGAATAAGGAAAAATTTATAAATTAGGTTTTTATTCCCTTTTTATGACTGAGGAATTCACAACAGAACTAGATGAACTTTATTTAAAAGTAAGAAATCTACCTGCATCTGATCCTGAAGAATTTAAGACATTCAGCATTAAACGTAAACAGTACGGGAAAAGGGGATATTTCAGCAGCCTAATAACTAATGTTAAAAAATATTTTAGAGGCTTTTTTGGAAGGGTGAAGATGTGGAATGAGAAAATTTTACCTGCATGTTATGAGTTTCCTGAATTGAAACTGGCAAAGGAGAACAATCTTGAAACAAAAGTAACAAATACCTTTTTTAGAAGCCGGATGGAAATTTTTGATAAAAAGAATAAGAGAAAATTAACAATTTATTCCCCATTATTTTCTTCAATACTTAGTTATTTTTTTGGTAATATGGTTAAGATTAAACTTGGAGAATATACTCCTTCTCATAAAGAGTCTTATGAAAAACAGCATAACGAACAGCCTTCATATGCTTAGATAGTTTACTTCTTCTTCATCTAACTTCAATTCTTTTTGCGCTAAAGGATTTGCTTTTAAGATCTGCTTAATCACTGGAAATTCATTCATGGCTCTTTTTTGACTTACATGAACATATCTAGAATATTTTTGACATATTGATTTTTTTTGTACTGTCTTTTGATTGTTCAACCATATTTGGAGCACTCTTGTTGGTCTTTTATAACTTGTAAAACCAGATTTTGGATTTTTTTTGGAGGATGAGATCCCGTAACTTAGAAAGATATATTCATAAACTAAAAATCTCCAATATTGCCTTTTATATATTCTTCTTTTGAAAATATCTGTTTTGCTCAACATTTCATATGCTCTTGCAAGTTCTTCTCCAGAATATTCTGTAGGTATGTTCTCTTCAAGCCATAAGATTATTTCATCTATTGGCATATCGACAGAATCAAAGATATTCATAATCTCATTTACTGGTTTTTCCTTGAATACTCTCCTTAATGAATTGAATATGTCTGTTTTTTTGTTTCTTTCATCCAATACAAAAGGGATGAATTCATTTGATCTTGATAATGTTTGTAAATCATTTATCGCTGCACGTAAATCCCCTTTTGCTTTCACTGCAAGTTCAGTAATAAAACTCTCGTTTACAGACAACCCTTCTTTGTTCGCTACTTCTCTGATTATTGATTTTATTACGTTATAGTTTATTTCTTTGAATTGCAGAAGTTCACATTTTTTTCTTAAGGCACTAAACTTTTTATCCCAAATATCATTTGCAGTTATTATTATTGGGTATGGGCTTGAGTCAATTATCCTTATAAGTTCAGAAAGTCCTCCATAATCCACCCGAGATATTCCATCTACTTCATCCACTAAAATTATCTTGCTGTCTTTTCCAAGAGATTTTTGCTCTACTGCAGGTTTTAAAATCTGCCTTAATTTTTCTTTGTTTCTAAAATCAGAAGCATTTAATTCAAAAATTTCCGAATTAAATTCATTTGCAGTTATATATGCCAGGCTTGTTTTCCCTGTTCCAGGAGGTCCATGTAATATTGTAGCTTTTTTCTTTTTTCCGAAATTTTTTATAAATTCTTTTATCTTAAAGATGGCTTCATCTTGTCCTCTCATTTCTCCAAACTTTTTAGGTCTGTATTTTTCAATCCAAGGCATTTGGTCCTAATCTCCTAATTAAGTTATCTAATTCATCTTGTAACTCTCTTGCGATAATATCATATCCCTTTCTTTTTCCAATTTCAATATATCTTCTTGTAGAAACATTGTATTTTTTTAGACTTATGAGTATTTTATTTTTTTCCCTCGGATCAATCGCGGTTCTTAGATTATGAATCCTATCCAACATTTTTATTACTATTACTCTATCATCTTTCTCTGTATATTTTTCTATTTTATCCATTGTTTTATCCAGAGTATCTTCTTCAGTCACTCCATCAACAAGATAAGCAACATTTTTCCCAAATTCTCTTTTTATATCTCGCAATGTATAATCTGTATCTTCAACGACATCGTGAAGCAGGCATGCATAAATTGTTTCATCGTCCATATATTTTTCTTTTGCCATATTTGCAACTGCTATTGGATGCATTATGTAATCCCCTCCAGATTTCCTTTTTTGTCCCTTATGAGCTTCTTTTGCAAATTCATAGACACCTATTAATCTTTCAAGATTCATACTTCCCTCTTAATTTTAATACCATATCACTGTATGAGCAGTCAATTAAATCTTTTTCTTTAATTCCGAATAATTTTTTATAATAATTACATTGCTCTCTCAATACTTTTTTACCAATTGTCCCTTCATGATCTATTGCTTCTATCTCTACAAAATCATCTTTTAGTCCTCTAACTTTGTCTAAATGAAATTTTACATTTTTTATAAAATAAATTTCTCTTTTCTTATCAACAACAGCTTTAATTCCAAGAGCTTTTGTTAATACTTTCTCAAGGCCAGATTTTGATCTTACTTCATAAAGGGTAATATCAGATCTTTTTGCACCTTTCTGATTTGGCCTGTCGTAATAAATAAGATAATTTTCAATCTCCCCCTTTCGTAATTTTAACCTGCCATTTTGGGCATTAAAATAAACATCAACCTGTCTATCTGTCCCCATATACTCTGCATTATTTTTCTTTAGAAGATTTCTTATTTCATCCTGCATTGATGTTTTGGCTTTTACTTCAATATTTATATGGGGCATTTTATTCCTTCCCCAATCCTGCTAAAACAAAACTTGCAAGCAAAGATTGCAATTGTATAAATGGATCGCTTCCTTCAACCATCCTGAATTCTGTTTCTCCGGTTTTTTCTGTAAGTTTAACTTTAATCTCGGGTTCGACAGGAAGATTCCATATTTCTTTTTGTATTGATTTTATTACATCCTGTCCAGAAACACTTTCTTTTAACATTATGTCTAGGAGTTTTTCTTTTGCTTTTTGAAAATCTCCTGAAAGAGCATAATCAAGGACTACTTTTATGTCTCGTGGTTTTGTATTTGATATTATTGTTGCGACAAGCTCAGATGTTATTGAAGGAGAGATGGATGCTGTAGACTGGAGAATATTAATGCATCGCCTGCAATCCCCCTCACATCCCTCATACAATACTTCCATTGTTTCTGGATTTATTGTAAGATTTTCTTTTTCAGCAATTTTAATTATAACTTTTTCTATATCTTTCTTTTCCAGAAGCTTAAATCTAAAAATGGCACAACGTGATTGGATCGGATCTATAATCTTACTAGAATAATTACATGACAGAATAAACCTACATGTTGCAGAATAATTTTCCATGGTTCTTCTCAATGCCTGCTGTGCTTCTGGGGTTAGTGCATCAGCTTCATCAAGAAAGATTATCTTAAAGGGTATATTTCCTAATGATTTTGTTCTTGCGAAGTTTTTTACTTTTTCTCTTATTACGTTTATTCCCCGTTCGTCAGAGGCATTTAATTCTAAATAATTCTCTCTCCAGTTTTCACCATATAATTCTTTTACGACTATTAACGCAAGTGTTGATTTCCCTGTTCCTGCAGGGCCCGCAAATAGCATATGGGGGAGATTCATGGAATTAGTTAATGCTTCAACTCTCTTCATTGAGTTGTCCTGACCGACAAGTTCAGAAAATTTAGAAGGCCTGTATCTCTCGGTCCATATGCTGCTTGTCATATATTAGAATATTCTTACAAGAACTTATAAAGATTTGTATAATTTTTATGGTTATAAAAGCCTAATTAAGTTAACAATGTAATTAAGGAACTTGCTTACATTTATCTCCTACATATTCAAGGATTTTTATTGTGATATCTATATTATTATAAGACACTTCATTACCTCTTAATAAATCTTCAAGACTAAATTTTGCTATTTCTATGTTTGATAACCTTTCTTTTATATCTCTCATTATTTCAGGATCTCGCAGTCTGTTAAGTTTTTCTAAATCACCATAAATTAACTTGTTGTAAAACAAACTTACTTCATCATCTTCCAGATTTTTGTTCTTAGCTACAGAATTTAATGAATTTATAATGTTATATGCATCTTCAATCAATAAAAGATTATGTTCTTTTTTCTTCTTTATTTTTTCTAATTCATCAATCGCATTATCAGATATAAACCCTATCCTGAAATATTTCAGATTTACCATGTAAATTAAGGTTTTTTTTAATTTATAATTTTTTATGTTATAGAAATAATTATTTACTTAGCTCTCTCTTTTCTCAATTTTCTTTTATGCTTTTCCTTTCTAAGTCTTTTACGCTGCCATTTCCATCTCATCTGGCGTTTCTTTTTCCATCTTCTACTTGATCTTTTCATAGGAATTTAAAATGAGATTGGTTTTTAAAGATTTTGTCTAGAAATCTGTGGTCTGCAAAGCGTTTAATTGATTAGAATAAGATTTAATTTTTTTATTTAAAGAATGGTATTCACCCACAAACTTTGAATAACTTTTTGTAATTTCTTGAGGAATTTTACTAAGTACTGTGGGAAGGTCTAGAAATGAGGAATAATCTCTTCCTTTTTCTTCACTGAACATATATGAAGATAATGAAGAAAATTTTTTAGCAAATTCAACAGAATTTTTTTCTTTAATAACCAAATGATTAGCCCCCCCATAAAGAGAGAAAAGAGAGATATCTCCAGGATACTTTTTATTCCCTTGAGATAGGCATATACCGCATTTATAATATGTAATTTCCAATATATCCCCATACTTTCCATTACAAATCTTTCTCAGCCCAACTCCTAATCTTTTATCCATAAGAAACTCCATCTTTTTAGGGATATCCCCCCATAAAATAAAGAGATTATCAATCATAACAGGCAATTTTTCTTTTATTCTGTTTTCATATTCTTTAATTACTATTTCTCGTTTATCTAAAATTTTATTAATATCATATTTACAATCTTCAATTTTCTTTATTGTTTCTTCCATATTCTCTACTTCTGAATTTTTCAATTTTCTTAGTTCCTTTTCAAGTTCCATAAAAATTTTTATAAATCATTCTTTAAAAATCTTTAGTTTGTGACTTTCCTAAAGTAGTGAATTTATCTCCACCTTTTAACCCCGATTCTTGGGCAATACTTATTCACCGGACATTTGCTGCACCATGGAGAAATTGGTAAACATATAGTCTTCCCAAACTGAACAAATATAGAATTGAAATCTATCCAATATTTTTTTGGAAGAATTTGATTTAATGCTTTTTCTGTTTGTTCTGGGTTTTTTGTCTTTACCCAGCCAAGCCTGTTGGGTATTCTGTGACAATGAGTATCAATTGGCAGGACTTTCTTTCCATATGCAAATGCTAAAACTATGTTTGCTGTTTTTGGACCAATTCCCTTTATGCTTACTAATTCTTCTCTTGTTTTGGGAACTTTCCCACTGTACTTTTTCAATAAAACTTTTGAAACATGTTTTATTGTTTTTGCCTTATTTCTGTAATACCCAGACGAATAAATCAATTTTTCTAATTTTCTTAGAGGTAATTTTAAAATTTCTTTTGGAGTCTGTGCAACTGCAAATAATCTCTTTGATGCAATTTCAGTATTTTTATCCTGCGTTCGTAAAGAAAGAAGGCAAGAAATGAGAATTTTAAAAGCATTTGGATGTTTTCTCATTCTATTAAGCGTAGTTTTGCTTGTGGGGAATTTGTGCTTTAATATCCCTATAACCTTGTCAATGTTTTCTAAAATTCGTTTTTTGCTCATTTGTTAAAACCAGAGACAATTACTATCCCTAAAACAGAAATCAATGTTATAATAAGTGCACTAATAAGACTATTTTGAATTGAACTGGCTTCTGAAATTTTTTCAACGAACTTGATTATTACATCATTCCATGTAAGTGCTAGGATAAGTCCAAAGGCGGCAATAATCGCTGTTGTTAAAGATTTTTTAAATTGTTGTTTAAATCTTATGGCGGATTTTTTTGCTTCATCTCCTATTTTTTTTATATGCCTTTTCATTTTATAAGTTCTCCAAATGTTTTTTTATTGATTCCTGCAGCATTACCTTCATCTGTATCAAGGTGGAGTGAAAGCCGATAATTTTCAGAGACTCTTACGATTATATTATGAAATGTTACACTTCTTTTACCTATAACTTTTACAGAAACAATTTCATTATTTTTTAATCCAATCTTTTTTGCTTCTTCGTTTGAACAATGTATATGTCTTTGTGCAATTATGCAGGGGATTTTTATAGTGGCCATTGGTCCTTTAATCATTATCTTTGTTGTATTTGCTAAATCCCCCGAGACTTTTATTTGAGGTAAAGGTTTAAGTTTTAATGTATAGGCATCTGTTATAGAAAGTTCTGCCTGTGATCTATTTCTAAATGGTCCAAGAATTCTCACATTTTCTATTTTTTTATCTTGGCCAATAAAGGTAATTATCTCTTTTGATGCAAATTCTCCTACTTGCGAAAGATTTCTTATTGGCTCCATCTCAGCTTTTTTTCCAAATAATTTTTCGAAATCTTTCTGTGAAAGATGTACATGTCTTGCTGAAATTTCAACCGGAACTTTCATATTTTTAAAATGTCTTTTTTAGTTTTTATATTTATTTAAAATCTTCAAGACTTTTTCAACTGCTACTTTTTCTTCATTTGTCTTTTTGACCCAAACTTTTATTTTGGATTTCTCTGATGAAACAAGTTCTGAGTTAATCTTATTTTTTTCTTCATCAATTTGCATCCCAATAAATGAAAAATGCTTGCATATTTCCTTTCTTAGTTTGGGGACATTTTCTCCAATTGCACCCGTAAAAACCAAGTTATCCAACCCATTTAAAACACCAATATAAGAACCTATAATTTTTACTATGCTATAAACAAGCATATCATAAGCTAATTTGCAATCTTTTATTGTTAAGTCTTTTCGAACGTTTCTGAAATCATTAAATCCTGTCAGACCTTTTAATCCAGATTCATCAGTCAATATTTTTTCTACATTATACCCCCTCTTTTTTAAGAAAAAGATTATTCCTGGATCAATTGTACCTGAACGAGTTCCCATTATAACTCCTTCAAGAGGAGTGAAGCCCATGCTTGTATCAATTGGTTTTCCGTTCTTTATTGCAGATATGCTTGAACCAGAACCTAAATGACAAGTTATTACCTTTCCCTTTAAATTTCTGGAAACGAATTCATGAGACAATCCATGAAAACCATACCTTCTTATTCCATATTTTTTTGTTATTTTTTTTGGTATGGCATAAACTTTTGAGACTTCAGGCAAATCAGAAAAAAAGATTGTATCAAAAACAGCATATTGGGGTTTGTTGTAACGTTTGCATAAACCAATAACCATAAGCTCTTTTGGATTATGTAACTCTGCCAATTCAGAAAATTTTTTTATCTTTTTTATAATTCCTTCATTTATCCTAACTGGTTTTTTTAAATTCCCGCCATGAACTACCCTATGGACAATTAAATCAACTGTTTTTTTATCAAATTTCATAAAAATCTTTTTTACTGACCTCTCATAATCTTCATTTGTTCTTAATCTTTCATAGTTGTCGGATTCAATTAACTCAGAATTTTTGAACAAACTATATTTTATGCTTGAGCTGCCAACATTAAAAACAAGAATTGTTTTCCTCTTTTTCATATTATCTCTTAGAAGACAGTCTTTTTAATTTTTATTCCTTAAGTAATGAAGTAAAAGGATTACTAGTATCAATAGTATATTTGCTATTATAACAATCAACGAAATTGGGTTGTAAGTAATAAGTTTCAAAAAATTTATTACAGGATCATAAAGTATAAGAAAACTTACTATAATAGCCATTGTAAAAGTTAAAAGTACAACCCCGGCCATTGTATCTTTTACTCTTCCAAATTCTTTGTTATACTCGGGGGAGATGAGATCTATAAGTTTTTCAAAACTTCTGTTGAATAATTCCAGGATAATTACCAAAAAACAAACAATTATGATAGTTATCAAATAAACTTTTGTTATGTTCAGAAGAATTGCAGTGAAGATTATTATGCTTCCTATTAAGATTTGTATCTTGATATTCCTTTCACTTGAGATTCCTTTAAACAGCCCCTTAAAAGCACAAAGTGCACTATCTCTAAAATTTATTTTTGTCATTCAATCAACTTTGGATTAGTTATTTATAAGAATTATTGTGTTTTTTATTGAAAAAAACTTACGAAAAATTTATATATAGAATTTTTTTCTTTTTTTTAAATTCTAAATTTCTACGATTTTTAGATAGTAGGACTAAGGAAACATAATGAAAGGAAAATCAAATTCAGGGATAGAAAATTTAATTGTGAAAGATAATAAACAAAACTCTAAAACAATTTATCAAGTAAGCACTTTTAAACCAGAACAATGCGGAATAGCTGCATGGACAGAAGACAAGATCAATTATTCTCAAGGCATCAACCCCCTCTTTAGAAATAGGGTTATAGCCATTAATGGGTTCAGAAATCTTTCAGAGTACGCAGACCCTGTAGATTTTGGAATTGAACGAGATAACAAAAAAGATTATCCTCTTGCTGCGGGATTTGCCAATGAAAATGGGGATGTAGTAAGTATTCAACATGAATTTGGAATTTTTGGTGGAGATAGAGGGAAATTTATAGGTGATTATCTTCTTTATTTTTTGGATGCTTTACAAAAACCTGTGATGATTACTGCGCATACTGTTCTTGGAGATGTTGAAGATAAACGATCGTTTAAAAGAAAAGAACTTTTTAAAGAGATCCTACCCAAAGTAAACCATATTATTGCGATTTCAGATACTTCAAGAAAATTATTGGTTAATGAATATGGCGTGGCTCCTGAAAAGATAACAATGATCTATCATGGAGTTCATGATTTTAATGAAACAATGGATCATTCAAGACAAATTATAGGCGGATTAGAAGGAAGGTTTGTTATTTCAACTGTTGGACTAGTTAGATCTAAGAGGGGATTTGAACAGGTTATCCGAGCTCTTCCAAGAGTTGTTGAAAAATACCCTGATTTATTATATATGATTGCAGGAAAAACACATCCAAAAGAATTTGGACCAAATGGAAGTGAACCTTACAGAAATAAATTGCAAGAAGAAGTTAAAAACTTGAATTTAGAAAATAATGTTCTTTTTATTAATAAATGGCTTCCTTTGACCAGTTTATTAAGATATATTCAAGCTTCTGACATGGCAATTACTCCTTATACAGACCCGAAACAAATTTCTAGCGGGATTTTAAGTTATAATCTTGGGCTTTTAAAACCAGTTATATCAACTCCTTTTGCTTATGCTAAGGAAATCCTTGCTGAAGGAAGAGGTATTGTTTTACCTGATTTTAATAATCCTGAATCCATATCTAATGTCCTGATGTATGTTTTGAATAATAGAGAAATAATAAAAAAAATGCAGGAAAAAATAATTCCTTTTCGCGAACAAATGCGATGGCCAAATGTGGCTAAAAAGTACATTGGAGTTGAAAAGAAATTAATAGATTCTTATTAAATGCCCCCGCC
>CAYSES010000020.1:0-9579 GCA_964430085.1 Candidatus Woesearchaeota archaeon
TTAAATATTAAAACGATAATATTACTCATAGTGATACTCGTAATTGGAGCAATAGCCTTAAAATTCTTTTTTAATGTATCAATAATCCCCCAAGAATTAATTGATATATTTAAGAATGCAACAACAAATAAGACAGGATAATATTTAAAAAGCTTTTTCTTCATTCATTTTTATGAAAATCCCAAAAACTACTAAGAGATATTGCCCATACTGTAAAAAAAGAACAGAGCAAAAGATTAAACTAGTTTCAACTGGAGCGAAAAGGGGAGCATTAAAGAGAGGCTCAAAACAAAGGGCAAGGCTTAGGGGCAAAAACAGGGGGATAGGGAATCTTGGAAGATGGAGCAAACCAGCAGTTTCAAAATTTAAAAGAAAGGCAAAAACAAATAAAAAAACAAATATAATGTATACATGCAGTGTATGCAAAAAATCTAAATATCAAAAAAAAGGAAAAAGGACAGGTAAAATAATACAAGAATAAAAATGGCACAAGCAAAAAGAAAAAAGAAATTTTTTGGTGTTGAAATTCCGTTAATAAATAGAGAAACACAAGTACAAGCATATGAGATTGCAGAATTAAAAGGACGATTTCTAAAGTATGATTTAACAAGGATGCTTAAGGGAAAAAGCATGATGCTAACATTAAAAATAAAGATAGAAGAGAATAAAGCTATAGCCACACCAAAAAAAATTGTTTTGATGCCCTATTTTCTAAAAAGGATGATGAGAAAAGGAACAAATTACGTTGAAGATTCTTTTGTAGCAGAATGTAAAAATGCTAGCTTAAAAATAAAGCCTTTTTTGATAACAAGAAGAAAAGTTTCACGTGCTGTAAGAAAAGAATTGAGGAATAAAGCAAAAGAAGAATTAATAAGTTATGTTAAAGACAAAACATCTGATGAATTATTTGAAGAGCTTCTAAAAAATCATATCCAAAAACCTTTAAGTCTGAAATTAAAAAAAATTTATCCCTTAGCACTTTGCGAGATTAGAATTTTTGAAGCAAAAGAAAAATAAGGTTCATAAGAAATCTTTTAAACCATTATTCTTTAAACTTATTAAGCCTCAGTAGCTCAGTAGTTAGAGCATCTGCCTTGTAAGCAGAGGGTCGGGGGTGCGACTCCCTCCTGAGGCTTTTATCTTAAACATTTTCAATTTTATATTCAAATATAGAATCCTATTCTTCAACAATTTCTGCTTTTTCAGAATCAACTAAAATCTTAGCAATCTCTTTGGGGATATTAGCAATTTGTCCTTTTTCAAAAGGGCCCATTTTTTCTCCGTTAAGTCCCATAAATTCTTCAACATGATCATTAAATACAATTAAATCATTTTTCATTTCTTCTTCATGATTTCCGTTTAACATTTCATTAAGTTTTTTGTCAGATATGTCAATAGATTTCATTAAATTTTCAAATAAAGTTTTTTCAAATAAAAGCATATTATCAAAATCTTGTTTAGAAATTCCTGTTTCAGTAGCAATCAGAACTAAATCCAAAATTTTCTTTTTTCTTCTTAAAATTAATTCTTTGAAGAGGGTTATCGCATTTTCAAGTTGTTTTTTTGTCTTCATAATAACATCAGAAAAAACATCATCATTTTTTGAAGCAATTTCTCTTTTTTCTTTTAAATAATCCGCAACTTCTTTTACAAAATTCTTTGGTAATTGTTGTAATTGATCAGAGTATCTTTCTTTTCTAGCTGCTTCATAAATATCGTTGTAAGTTATCATTTTATGAAAAGTTCCAAGAGATATTTAAGAATTATTATTCTTTAAAGATTATTTCTCATACAAAAAGGGTTTAATTTGGTCTTCCAGTAAATATCCTGGCTTAATCGGGAGCCAGAACTCTTTTGTTTCTTTTAAAATCTTCTTATAAATCTTCTTTTAGCTCTCTCAAAATTATGTTCAACATCAATAATAGGGGGGCGATAATCACAGAAGTTCAGGACATAATAGTTCTCTAGCCTATAAATACTTGTAGTACGTAATACTTGATTAGTCTCATTAGATGAGCCAGGATTAATTAACTTGAAAAGGACATTATCTTTATGTTCTTCTATTCGTAAAATTAATTTTTTCATAAATATTTAACCTCTTTAAAAATTATTTTAAAAAACCGACTTTATCTAAAATCTCTTTTCCCATAATTCTTCCAAGATTCCCTTTTCTTGCCTCACGTTCACAAAATTTTTTCTCTCTAGGGATTGAATGATTATAAAAAAGAACAGGAACAGGATCTGCAGAGTGTGATTTAAGTTTACATGGGGTGGAATGGTCCGCGGTAATCACCACATTTATATTATTAGGAGGAGCAAATTTCCTTAAAAATTTAAAGAATGTCTTGTCAATATATTCAAGCATATCTTTCTTTTCAAGAGGCTTATTATCATGCCCAGGAATATCAACTTCTTTTAGATGTATATAAGCATAATCTGCAGTTTTTTTATTTTTTCTTAAAACCCAAATTGAAAATTTACATGCCTTTGCCAATCCCTCATGAAGATTTGCATACACATCAACTTTTTTTAATTTAGGGTAATTAAAAGAAAAAGTTTTCATCCCAGAAACTGTAGAGAATCCTTTCTCTAAAGGCATATAAGAAGCAGATACCCATTTTTTGTAGAGTTTTAATTTTGGGGGTTCTATTCCTGCTCCCCTAACAAGTAAAAAGTTAGCAGGTAAAAGTCCTTTTTTTCTTCTTTCCTCATTTATTGGATGTTTATTAAGGATTTCAAAGGCTTTTTCTAAGAATTCATTTACTAAATTAACTGTGTACTGTGAATTTTCTTCATCATCTAAGGCCTTGCATGGGGAAATTTTATCGGATATCTTTGTTTTGCCTTGCATATAAACTAAATCATTTCCAGTAATATTATCTGAAAAGCCACCCTTAAAAACTAAAACTCCCCTATGCCCAACTGTAGCCTTAAAAATAAATTCTCTTGGGAGTTTTATATTATTGTTTAAAGCCTTGGCCAATATCTCTGCTTCAGCTGTTGTTAAAGTTCTCCCTGCTCTCCTGTCAATTATATTTCCCGCCTCTATGGAATCAATTGTTGCAAAATTAGCTCTTAAAGCTAAATCCCCCCTTACAAGATTTAAATCTGCTCCACGTGCTTCTAATTGCCCCCTAGTACTTGAGATCAAGTCATTTCCAAAGATAGAAACAATAGCTTCATCAGATTCTGGGATAAATCCTGGCTTAACGGAGTACATATATCCCAATTCTCCTCGAGCAGCTAAGAAATCTGCATTAGGCATATTCGCGGCTTCTAAAGGAGTTTTATCTCCCAATTGTTTATTTGGCAAATCTCCCATTCCATCAACAATAACAAGTATACCTTTCATGAATTTAGAAAAGACTAGATTCTTTATAAAAATTTATATTCACTAAAAAATTATTTTTAAAAAGACATAAATAGTCTCTTTTGGATTTCTTTAAATGGATAAAAAAATAAATGCGCTATTAGTATACCCCAAATGCCCCGATACTTTTTGGAGCTTTAAACATGTCTTAAAATTTATTTCAAGAAAAGCAGCATTTCCTCCCTTAGGGCTATTAACAATCGCGCCGATGCTCCCTAAAGAATGGAATAAAAAACTTATTGATGTTAATATAAAAGAACTCAGTGATCAAGAGATAGAATGGGCAGACATAGTTTTAATAAGTGCTATGCTTGTCCAGGAAAAAAGTGCCAGAGAAATAATCAAAAGATGCAAAGGGTTAGGTAAAAAAATTGTGGTAGGAGGCCCTGCATTTACAACTAAGTATGAAAAATTTTCTGACGTCAATCATTTTGTGTTAAATGAAGCCGAAATAACCCTCCCTCTTTTTCTTGAAGATTTCAAAAAAGGAAAAGCAAAAAAGGTTTATACATCAAATGAAAGACCTGATATAACAAAAACACCAACCCCGGATTGGTCTCTCATAAACATCAAAGAGTATGTAACCATGGCTATTCAGTATTCTAGAGGGTGTCCTTTTAATTGCGAATTTTGTGATATAATCATAATGAATGGAAGAATTCCCCGAACAAAAACACCAGAACAAATAATAACTGAACTTCAATCTCTATATAACCGGGGGTGGAGAGGATCTGTCTTTATAGTAGATGACAATTTTATAGGAAACAAAATAAAAGTTAAACAAATGCTACCCCATTTAATAAACTGGCAGAAAAAAAATAAATATCCTTTTAAATTTATAACAGAAGCATCTCTAAATCTTGCAGATGATAAAGAACTTATGCAATTAATGAGTAAAGCAAACTTTGATAAAGTTTTTTTAGGGATAGAGACTCCATCAACAAATAGTCTTAAAGAATGTGGAAAATTACAAAATACAAAAAGAAATCTTGCAGAATCTGTAAAAATAATCCATAAAAACGGAATGCAGGTCATGGGGGGATTTATTGTAGGGTTTGATAACGATACAGAACATATTTTTGAAAAGCAGATAAAATTTATACAGGAAGTAGGAATCGCAACTGCAATGGTAGGGATACTTACGGCATTGCCCAAAACAAGATTATGGCATAGATTAAAGAGAGAGGGGAGATTAATAAAAGAAACAACAGGAGAGAATACAGACGGAGATATAAACTTCATTCCAAAAATGGGAAGAGAAAAACTTTCTGAAGGATACAAAAAAATAATTTCTACAATTTATTCGCCAAAACATTATTTTAAAAGACTAAATACTTTTTTTAAACATTATAAACCCAAGGTAAAAAATAAGATAAAGCTTCCATTAAAAATGATAGCTGCTTTTTTCAAAAGTATGTGGAGTGTAGGGGTAATTTCAAAAGCAAGATTTTATTATTGGAAACTTTTAGTTAAGATTGGTTTCACAAAAATAAAGGCTTTGCCATTGGCAATAGAACAAGCAATATACTGGAAGCATTTTTCTGTAGTAGTGGAAAAAACAATTGAAAAAAAACAAATACAAAAACTTAATAACTAACTTAATACTTCTAAAGATATGTTCTCAAAACTCAAAGAAAAGCTCAAAAATTGGACAAAAAATCTGACTAAAAAAGCAGAGGAAATAGAAGAAAAGCCAGAAAAAAAACCGAAGAAGATAAAAGTAAAAATAAAAGAAAAAGAAGTCCCAGAAAAATTAGAAGAAGAAATTAAAGAAGAACCTAAACCTGGAAGCAGATCTTTTTTTAATAAAATAACTTCAAAAATAAAAAAGATAAAGATCTCTGAAAAAGAATTTGAAATTTACAGTGAAGAATTAAAAATGCTGCTTTTAGAAAATAATGTTGCCTTTGAAGTAGCTGAAAAAATAGTACAAGAATTAAAAGAAAAAATAATCGGAAAGGAATTTCTTAAAAAAGAAGCAGAAGAAGAAATCAAAGGAGCATTTAAGGAAATAATTCGTAAGATCTTAATTGATTCTCCAAACCTAATTGATGAAATAAAGGAAAAGAATTCAGATCAATCAAAAGAACCTTATGTGATTCTATTCTGCGGGATAAACGGAAGCGGGAAAACGACAACAATTGCAAAAGTCGCTGAAAATTTAAAGGATAACGGAATATCATGTGTAATTGCTGCAGCAGATACTTTTAGGGCGGCTTCAATAGAACAAATAAAAGAACATGGAAAAAGAATCGGTATAAAAGTAATTGCACATGAATATGGAAGTGATCCTGCAGCAGTGGGTTTTGATGCAATTCAATATGCAAAAAAAAATTTCATTAATTGTGTATTAATAGACACTGCAGGAAGAATGCATACACAAAAAAACCTTTTAAAAGAAATGGAAAAAATAGCAAAGGTATGTAAACCTGATAAAAAGATTTTTGTTGGGGAGAGTATTACAGGAAACGATGCAATAGAACAAGTAAGGAGTTTTGATTGGGCAATTGGCATTGATGGGATAATCTTAACAAAAGCAGATATTGATGAAAAAGGCGGAACTGCTTTATCAGTAGGCTATGTAACAAAAAAACCAATATTATACTTAGGAACAGGCCAAGCATACGATAAAATAGAACCATTTGATAAAGAAAAATTCATAAAAAGGCTTGGACTTTAATGGACTAATAACCTTTAAAAATGACTAAAATCCTTCTAGAGTATGGAAGGAGAATTAATTAACCGCAAAATATCTAAAATAGAAAAGATGATAATAGGGGTAGAAAAATATCCAAACCCGATTTTGTCCCCAGAATGGGAAGAGTTTGAAGATAAATATTCTTCACTAAGAAATTCTGGAGGGATATACCACAAAGAAAAGGAAAGCATAATTCTTCTAGTAACAGTAAGACACAAAAAAGATAACAAAAGCAGATTGCATGTAGCAAAAAGTCAAGACGGCTACAATTTCAAGCTAGAAGAAGAACCATTTATAGATTTAAATGCAGATTCCTTGTTGGGTGTTGAAGATCCAAGAATCTCAAAAATTAAAGATGAATATTATATCACTTTTACATCATTTAAGGAGATGTATGAAACAGGCAATACAACACGTATAGGATTAGTCAAAACAAAAGATTTCAAAACATATACAGATAGACAGATAATTTTAGATCATTATAGCAATAACAAAAATTGTGTCATATTTAAAATACCAAGTTATGAAGGATTTTATATTATTCATCGACCTTTCATTAAAAATTCTAAAGAAAAAGCTGCTGCTTATATAGCAAGAACAATTGATTTCAAAAACTGGGAAGATCTGGGAGTTTTCCTTAAACCAAGAAAAAGAATGTGGGACAGCGCACGAGTGGGGATCAATACCCCCCCGATAAGAATTAGCAGGAATAGGTTATTTATGTTGTATCATGGTGCAGATGAGCAAAATACCTATAGGTTAGGGGGGATAATCATTGATGAGAATAACCCAAAAAATGTTATCTGGCGTTCAAAAGAACCGATAATTACTCCTGAACTTAAATGGGAAACTTCTGGTGGTAGTTCAGGAGCAGAAGTGCCAAATGTTGTCTTTACATGTAATTTGATTCCATTAACAAATAATGAATTTTTGACTTATCATTCAGGAGCAGATAAGTATCTCGGAAGAGCTCTAATAAGAATAAAAAAATAATAACCCAAAAACTTAATAACGTCTTCTTTACTAAATAAATCATGTTAGAAAAACTTGGAGAAGTAATAAGAAAAGCAACAGACAAAATAGCTAATGCTATATTTCTAAATAAAGATTTAGTAGATGTTATAATAAGGGATTTACAAAGGGCATTAATTGAAGCGGACGTTAACGTTTCTCTCGTAAAAGAGATAAGTGACAAATTAAAAAAATCAGCGCTAGATGAAAGACTTAAAGGAGTTGAAAAAAAAGAACATATAATAAAATTATTGCACGATGAACTCCTAAATATTCTTGGGGAGTATAAAGAATTAAAATTAAGTAAAAAACAAAATAAGGTTCTTCTTCTTGGGCTTTACGGAAGTGGGAAAACGACAACAATTGCAAAACTAGGGAATTATTATGCTAAGAGAGGATTTAAAGTTGCATTAATCGGACTGGATGTTCATCGTCCAGCAGCCCAAGAACAGTTAAAACAGCTTGCAGAGAAAAATAAGTTGAATTATTTTATAGATATTGAAGAAAAAAATCCATTAAAACTATGGAAAAAATATGAAAAAAAATTAAAGGATTATAATTTAATTCTTGTAGACACTGCAGGAAGGCATACCTTAGATAAAGAATTAATAAAGGAGATTAAGTCTTTGAACAAAGAAATAAAACCAACAGAATCAATTCTCGTAATACCTGCAGATATTGGTCAAGCAGCAAAAAAACAGGCACAGGAATTCAAAGATACAGTAAACATCTCAGGAGTCATAATAACAAGGATGGATTCAACAGCTAAGGCAGGAGGAGCATTGACAGCATGTGCAGAAACACATGCTCCAGTTTATTTCATAGGAACTGGGGAGAAGATAAATGATATAGAGGAATTCAATCCAGAAAGATTTTTATCCCGTCTTTTGGGCATGGGAGATCTACAAACATTAATAGAAAAAGTAAAATCAGTTACCTCTGAACAAAATCAGAAAAAAATTCAAAGGAATCTTGAAGAAGGAAAGTTAACCTTGGATGATGTCATAGAACAAGTCAAATCAATGAACTCGATTGGGGGGTTTGATAAAATTAAATCTATGATACCAGGACTTTCAAATATAAATGCAAAAATTCCAGAAGGTAAACTTGAAAGCCAAGAAGCAAAGGTCGCTAAATGGGAACACATTGTAAAATCAATGACCCAAAAAGAAAAAGAAAATCCAGAATTATTAGAAAAACAAACCTCAAGAATTGCCAGAATTGCAAAAGGGGCAGGAGTTCCAACAAGTGATATCCGTTCTTTATTAAAACAATATAAACTCCTTATGGAGGTTGTTAAGTCAGGAGTCGGAGCTAGTGGGGAGAATATGTCACAAGGAATGAGCCAAAAACAATTAATGAAATTTGCCAAGAAGTTTGGAAAGAAATTGAAATTTTGAAGCAATCACAATTAATTTTAAAAAATCAACAAACTAATCTTTTTCTTATGTTTGATTTAACTCCTTATCTTACAGCACTAGTGATGTTTGTAGGTATTCTAGTGGGTACGTTAATAAGTCCAAGAATCCAGCAGAGAATGGGAATTGAACATGGAAGAAAAGATCTTCTTTTTAAGAAAAAACTTGAATATTTTGAAGGGATAGTAAATACTATTGAAAAAAACAAAAGAATATACTATAAAGCAATATCAAGAATAGAATTTTCTAAAAGTAATAAAGAGATATATAAAATTATTGAGGAATTAAAAAAAGGAAGAGAAAATTTTCTTATATTAGCAAGTCCAATTTATTTTAATACAAAAAATTTCTCAGAGAAGATTGTTAGTTTTGTAAGGATAGAAAAAGATATATTTAATAAAATTCCTGAATTAAAAAAGATAAAGGAAAAAAAGAGGATAATGGATCAACTAAAGGAAAATTTAAAAAGTTTGAATAGAAGGGGAGAAGAAATTGTATTGGAAATGAAAAAGGAACTTTCAAGATGAAACAAGAAATAATTCAGCAGGGAGCAGAGGCAAAGATAATTTTGAATGGGGGTTTTATTATAAAAGACAGAATAAAAAAACAGTATAGGATAAAAGTGCTTGATGAAAAAATTAGAAAAAGAAGGACAAGATCAGAGACTAAACTTCTTGAAAAAGCCTCGCGGATTATTCATTGTCCGAAACCATTACAAACTCCAGATTTTTATAAAATAAAAATGCCTTTTATTAAAGGAAAAAAGCTTTCTGAATATCTTAATTCATTTTCTTTAAAAAAGCAAAAAGAAATTTGTAAAAAGATAGGGCATGAAATTGCTAAATTGCATGAGATAGATATAATTCATGGAGATTTAACCACCAGCAATATGATTTTAGTTGATGAAAGTATTTATATAATTGATTTTGGACTCGGATATATCAGTAGAAAAATTGAAGACAAAGCAGTTGATTTGCATTTATTAAAACAGGCGTTAGAAGCAAAGCATTTTGAAAATTGGGGAGAACTTTTCAAAAAAGTTTTAGAAGGTTACAAAAATTATAAAGAATCAAAAAAAATTC
>CAYSES010000021.1:0-3370 GCA_964430085.1 Candidatus Woesearchaeota archaeon
TTGCCAACGAGGTGAGCCGGGTTCGACTCCCGGGTGGCGCATTCAAAATTTTTTTAAACATTCATTTATTGGTATAGAAAAGAGATGATATACATTCCATTTATAGGCGCGTTGGCATTGGCTGGGGGGACTATTTTAGAAAAAATAATTCTAAAAAAGAAAAAAATAGGAATAAAACTTTATCAGACAGCCAGTTTTTTTGCAATTGTTCTTGCAATGCTCCCATTTATTTATTTCTTCTGGAGAATGGATCCTGAAGCATTGACATTAAAAAATATTTTAATTTTCGTGGGGGTAGTTGTTTCTGCAATCACTGCAAACCTCTTTGTTTTCTATTCATTAAAATGGGAAAAGGTTACAAACCTTGAACCAGCAAGAATCCTTGAACCCCTATTTGTAGTACTACTTGCAATTGTTCTTAGTTTCTTTATACAGGGTTTTTATGAAATGAATATAAAGGTAATAATCCCTGCGATTATAGCTGCGATAGCTTTAGTTTTCCCGCATGTAAAAAAAGAACATCTCAAATTAAATAAGTATATCATCGCTGCAATTTTCGGAAGTTTTTTCTTTGCTTTAGAGTTAGTTATGTCTAGATTAATCCTTGATTTTTATTCCCCAATAACTTTTTACTTTTTTCGATGTCTTTCTATTTTTGTTATAAGTTTAGTGGTATTTCAGCCAAAATTAAAAACACTTAACAAAAAAAATTCAATTCTTATTTTTGTAACAGGAGCAATTTGGGTTATATATAGGGTTGCGATTTACTTTGGATATGTCCAATATGGAATAGTTTTTACAACGCTTATAATAATGATTGGACCCATCTTCATTTATATATTAGCAGACAGAGTCCTAAAGGAAAAAATAAACTGGAAAAACATACTTTCCTCAGCAATTATAATTGCCTGTGTAGTTTATGCTGTGTTAAGTTAATTTTATAAGATCACATCCTATCTTTAAGTAATGGTATTGTCACATAACTCATGCATTGATTTAATTAACCAATGTAATGAATTGTCTAAAAGGTATTGGAAATTTAATTTGGCCAAGTATGGTTATTTCACATCTTCAATCGAAGAAGATAATAATGAAGGAGAATGGGAAGAAACTTCTCCAGATAATCCCGATATGGATTTCTTTGCAAAAGCAGAAGAAAGAATAACAAAAAAAACAGTTTTTTGGAGTGAAAGGGGAATTGATGGGATTGTTGTCTCTGAAATATTACGCGAAAATGAATGGGGGAATAAGTATCACAAAAAAAGAATTAATGGTATTGGGAATGCTTGCGATTATTTCAAATATGTATACGAAAATTTAAAAAAATCAGGGCTTAGAAGAAAAATAAAATTAAGAAAGAAAAATTTTGTTTCATTTTTTGAAAAAATAAAGATAAATGATAAAGAGTATGATTCAGAAAGAATCTTAACACATTATTTATGAATTAATCATAACCCGCCATCGGAGGCATTCCGCCCATTCCCTTTCCTTTTCCGCCAGAAGAAGCAATAACATCATCAATTCTTAATATCATATTTGCAACCTCAGTTGCAGAACTTATTGCCTGTGTCTTAATTTTATAGGGTTCAATAATTCTTGCTTCAAGTATATTTTCTATCTTATTAGTGAATAAGTTTAATCCTGCATTCTTTTCTCCTGAATCATGTTTTGATTTAAGTTCTGTCAAAACATCTATCGGATCAAGTCCGGCATTCTCTGCAAGAGTTGTTGGTATAAATTCAAGAGCAGAGGCAAATTCTTCTACAGCAAGCTGTTCTCTCCCGCTCAAAGACTGGCCAAAATGCCTTAGTCTTCGTGCGAGTTCCACCTCAATGGCACCTCCCCCAGGTACAACTAGTTTAGTCTTTAGGGAAGATGACACAACACCAAGCCCGTCTTTCAAAGCTCTCTCAATTTCATCAATAACATGCTCTGTTCCGCCGTGAATTAATATAGTAACTGCTTTTGGATTTTTACATCCCTTAATATAAGTAAAAGAATCGTCTCCATGTTTTATCTCTTCTACAAGCTCTGCACTTCCAAGCTCAGATGAAGAAAGTTCGTTAATATTACTGACAATTTTCCCCCCTGTAGCTTTTGCAAGTTTTTCCATATCACTTCTTGCAACTCTCCTGCAGGCATAGATTCCTGCCTTTGATAATAAATATTGAGCAAAGTCATCAACTCCTTTTTGGCAGAAAATTACATTTGCGCCTGTTTCCCTGACTTTTGAAACCATTTCTTTTATCAGTCTTTCTTCCTGATTAAGAAATCCCTGTAATTGTTCAGGGGATGAAATTGAAATCTTAGTATCAATCTCCGGGTTTTTTAGTTCTAATGGAAAATCAACCAATACAATTTTTGCATCTTGTATAACAGATGGCATGTCAGAAGAAATTTTTTCTTTATCCAAAACAATTCCTGAAATTAATTCTGTATCAGCAATTCCTTCTCCCTTTGATTTTTCGATTTTTATATTGTTCAGATCTATTTTCCCGTTATCCTGTATTTGTCTTACTCCATTCACTATGATTTCTGCAAATTTTTCCTTGCTTCCTTCAGCTCCTTTCCCAGTCATTGCAGTCATAGCAACTTGTTTCAAGATATCTTCATCATCAGGACTTATTCTTAAAGAAATCTCATTCAAGATTTCTTGGCATTTTTCTGCTGCAAGTTTATATCCCTTAACAATTATTGTTGGATGTATTTTTTGATCAAGTAATCTTTCTGCATTTTCCAATAATTTTCCTGCAAGCATAACTACAGTAGTAGTTCCGTCTCCAACTTCCAAATCCTGTGTCTTTGAAACGCCAACCATCATTTTAGCAGCAGGATGTTCTATTTGCATTTCTTCTAATATTGTAACTCCATCATTTGTAATTATTATATCTCCAGTAGGAGAGACTAGCATCTTATCCATGCCTTTTGGTCCGAGTGTAGTCTTAACCATCTCAGAAACCATTCTTGCAGCAAGTATATTATTTCTTTGGGCATCTTTTCCCATAATTCTTTGAATATCTTCGGGCATTAGAACAACTGGTTTTTCACTCATATTATTCTCCTTTGATTTTATTATTTAAAGATTGTTGTGATAAAATCTATATCAAAGAGAATTATTCAAATTTTATTTCTTTTCAAAGAATTTAATATTAATCCAACAAGGGAAAATATCTAAGAATTCTTTAGGGGGTTTATCTATTCTGACTAAGTTGGTAAAATAAGTTTTACTTCCCTCATATTCATCTATTCGTTTGTCATAAACTTTAAATTCATCACAATAAGCTAAAGGTCGCATTTCTATACCGTAATATTTATTATTTGAGAAAAAATCACGAATTTTATGATATTCCCCCGCGTTATCAAATCTTAT
>CAYSES010000021.1:3470-6911 GCA_964430085.1 Candidatus Woesearchaeota archaeon
TGGAAACATTTCAGAATAACCATGTCCCATAATCATAATCATCGCTATATCTTTAAAAAGATTATTACTCAAAATGGATAATTCCCCTAGATAAAATTTATAAGTAAGTAGCATTTTAATATTCTATGAAAAACATATTAGTTGCTGATGTTATGACGAGAGAACCTGTAACTGTTTCTCCTGTTTCTAATCTATTAGAATGCGCAAGAAAAATGGTAAAAAAAAGAGTTGGGAGTCTTATAATTGTTGATAAGAAAAAACTTGTAGGATTTATCTCTGAGAAGGATATTCTTTGGGCGATTATAAAAAAATCCAATGCTGATTTAACAAAAATCAAGGCAATTGACCTTTCTCCTAAAAAAATTGCAGTAATCAAACCAAATTGTACAATAAATGAAGCAATAAGAAAAATGAAAAAAGTAAAATTTGAAAAGTTACCAGTGGTTTATGAAAACAAATTAGTAGGAGTTATAACTGCAAAAGATATACTTAATTTTAATCCCAAAGTATACCCCGAGATAGAAGAGTTTGCAAAAGTAAGGGAAGAAACAGAGAAGTTAAAGAGAATAAAAAAAGCTGAAAAAAGAAGAGAAGGAATTTGTGAAGAATGCGGCAATGACGGAATTCTTTTTAGGACAAATGGGATGTTAGTATGTGAATCCTGCAGAGATTCTATGTAAATAATCCATACAATTTAATGAAAACTAATGCAAGGATTACAAACACCCCAATAGCTATTAAAATTGCATAAATCGGATTTATTTTTTGAGAGAGGTAATAAATTACAAGCATGTATGGGATCCAAGCAAAGATTGTTCCAAGCAAAACAAAAAGAACATGGCTGCTTACCTCTTTTCCCCCCTTTAAAGTTCCTATAAAAAGATATGAAATCCAAGTAAAAACAGGGAATAATGCTGCAAGCCTAGACAAAAGAGGAAATCCTGATGCTTCAAACCATGTAATAGCTAAAGTAACTAACCCACCAACAACAAATGCCAGTACATATTCCCACATCATTATTATAATCTCTTTATTCTTTTAAATTTATTCACCCAGTTAAATATTTAAATTAACTTTACCATATGTAAACATGTCAGAGAAAGATAAATTATTTTCAAGCAAGGTAAAATACGATGGGATTTTTCCTTTCAAGGATTTTTATAAATTCTGTTATGAATGGCTTACAAATGAAACAGGACTATTGATTTCAGAAGATAAGTACAAAGAAAAATTAACAGGAGATGCAAAAAAGATAGAAATAAAATGGACAGGAACAAGAGAAATGACTGATTATTTTAAGTTTGAAGCAGAGATAACATTCAATATTCTTGGATTAACAAATGTAGAAGTTATGCAGGATGGAAAGAAGATTAAAACAAATAAGGGTAGCGTTGAAGTTAGTGTTAAAGGGAATTTGGTAAGGGATTATAAAAGCAAGTTTGAAAAAACTGCTTTCCAGAAATTTTTAAGAGCAATATACGAAAAAACAGTGATTCATGCAAGGATAGAGCAATTTCAGGAAAAGATAATTGAAGAATGTGATGAATTCCTTGCACAGGCAAAAGCCTACCTTGATTTAGAGGGGAAAAGATAATTTAAACAGAAATATTTAAATAGATTTTTAATCTAATTTTTTTATGAAAAAGATATTCTCCTTGGTGATAATTACTCTTCTTATCTTCCCGTTGATTTCTGCAATAAGTTTAAACATTGAACAAAAAACAGATGATGTAGAAATGATTCTTGGATTAAACAGGCCTGCCATTTTTGATTTAAGCATAACAAATCAAGGAGCCGGAGATTATTTCATGTTTTACAACTACTTTGGATCTGATATGTTCCCAAAAGGGACTGTTAAGATAGATGGATGGGAAACAAAAGACGTTCAAGTAGGAATATACCCACGAGATGATTTAAAACAGGATGGCAGATTTAAATTTGATATTTTTATAAAAGGGCAAAATGGAGAACAAACAAGTTATCCATTAATGGTTAATGTGATAAAATTAAAAGATGCTTTTGAAATAGGAGCAGAAGAATTCAAACCAGATTCAAATAATGTTTCAGTTTATATAAAAAATAAAGTTAATTTTAATTTTGAGAATCTAGATGCTAAATTTAAATCTTCTTTTTTTAATTTTGAAAAAACATTCTCCCTAGGACCTTATCAAAAAGAAAGTTTTGAAATAAGTTTAAACAAAGATGATTTCAGGGATTTAATGGCTGGGTTTTACACATTAAATGCTGAGATAACTGCCGATGATCAAAAAGCAGATGTGGAAGGAATAATGAAATTTTCTGAGAAAGATATTGTTACAAGCTCTCAGGATGAATATGGAATTATAATCCACACAAAAAAAATAACTAAAGTTAATGAAGGAAATGTTATCTCAGAATCATCGACTGTCTTAAGGAAGAATATAATATCAAGATTGTTTACAACTTTCAGCCCAGAGCCAGTATTAGTTGAAAGGCAGGGATTAAGTGTATACTATACATGGGAGAATGAATTAAAACCAGGAGAAAAACTTGATATTGTTGTAAGGACAAACTGGCTTCTTCCTTTATTGGCAGTTTTGTTAGTTATAGCCACAGTAGTATTAGTAAAACAGTTCTCAAAAACAAATCTTTCCTTAAGAAAAAAAGTAACGTTTGTAAGGGCAAAGGGCGGAGAATTTGCATTAAAAGTATCAATAATAGTAAATGCAAGAAAATATGTTGAAAGAGTTAATATAATTGACAGGCTGCCAGCATTAGTAAAGTTGCATGAAAGATTTGGCGGAGAAACTCCAAAAAGAGTTGATGAAAAGAACAGAAGATTAGAATGGTATTTTGACAAGTTAGATGCAGGAGAATCAAGAGTTATCTCATATATAATTTATTCAAAAGTTGGGGTTCTTGGAAAGTTTTCTCTTCCGACAACAACTGCAATATATGAAAGAGAAGGAGAAGTTAGAGAAGCCGAATCAAATCAGGCTTTTTTTCTGGCAGATCAAGTAAGGAAAGTTGAAGATTAATAAAACTTATAAATGAGAGTTAGTTACAATTTCTATGAATCATATGTCTCGATTTAAAGAATTTTATTTTTTCTTTTAGTTGAGACTTCATTCTAAATTTAATGGAGTCAAAAATGTATATCAATTGTGAAAATTGCAGAGATGGAATGTGTGTATATATCCCAAAAAATTTAAAGATGGTAATATATCAAAAATGCCCTTGTACATATCTCTCTGAAAAAGATAGAGCAAATGTTATAAAAAATTGTGCATCAAAAACTTTGATTAGAAAAATAAAAGAAAGGGATAGAGTATTAAGTTTGAAAAAATTAGATGAGAACTTTTAAAAATACGTCTTAATTATTTTATCTAGCCCTCCATAGCATAGTGGTAATGCAGTCGGCTGTAGACCGGCGTATCCAAGTTCGATTCTTGGTGGGGGGAT
>CAYSES010000022.1:0-6832 GCA_964430085.1 Candidatus Woesearchaeota archaeon
AATGAGAGCAATTTTATTATCCGCAGGACTTGGAGAAAGATTAATACCATTGACAGAAAATACTCAAAAAAACATGCTCCCTTTAAATGGAAAACCGCTTCTTGAATATTGGATTGAATTATTAAAAAAAAATGGAATAAAAGATATAGCCATAAACTTATATCATTTAGGAGAACAAATTGAAGCCTATTTTGGGGATGGAAAAAAGTTTGGGGTTAATATAAAATATTCAAAGCAAGAAAAATTACTTGGACAAGCAGCAGCAATTAAAAGAATTGAAGAACTATATCCTGGTTTTTGTTCAGAAGAAAGTTTTTTTGTTGTTTACTCTGATAATTTGAGTAATATGGATTTAAAGAAAGTAATCTTGTTTCATAATGAAAAAAAACCAATTGCTACTGTCACTCTCCATAAACACGATGAACCATGGACAAGAGGAGTAATAAACACTAATGAAGAAAATGATGTAATAGAATTTATAGAAAAACCGAATAAGGGAGACATCTTATCTGGCAAGTATAAGGGAGAATCTGCATCATGTGTTTATATTTTTGAACCTGAAATTCTGAAGTACATAGAAGGGGAGTATGAAAATATTGGAAAAGACTTGTTTCCAAAATTATTAAGGAATAATTGTAAGATTTGTGCATTTAATCCCTCAGCATATGTACAAGACATAGGGACTATTGAACGATATGAAAAAGCAAAAAACGATGTGATTAAGGGGATATACAATACTAATTGATAATCATATGAATCTTTAAAAAAGGGAAAGCTATCCCAAAAATATGATAAGCTATAATATAAAGGGAATTGCTTTTGATTTAGAAGGAACATTGATTAACCTTGAGCCACTTCATCATTCTGCACATTTAGAAGTATTTAGAAAAGTGGGGCTATTTCTTTCCATTGAAGAAGCTATTAAAAAAATTGAACATTTTATTGGGGGGCCTGACAGAGCAATAATGGAAGATGTTCATAAGTTAGGGTATAAAAGTTTAACAATAGAATATATGCTTGAAATTGATAGGGAATTGTATGAAAAACAATTAAAAGAATTAAAACATATCCCCCCAAGAGAAGGGGTTTTAGATTTATTAGAAAAATTGAAAGAGAAAAAAATTCCTTACGCTATAGGTTCATTAACAAATACAAAAAATGCGATAATAATTTTGCAAAAGTCTAAGCTCACAGATTATTTTAAAAGAGATAAAATTGTATTAAAAGAAGATGTTAAAAATCTTAAACCAGCTCCAGATATTTACCTCGAAACTGCCAAGCGAATGAATATCCCCCCTTATGAACAATTAGTTTTTGAAGACAGTCACAATGGCGTAAAAGCTGCAAAGGCAGCAGGTTCAAGAGTAATAGGCATGCCAATTTATTATAAGAATCCTACAGCAATTAAAAAATTGAAAGATGCTGGAGTTTTTAAAATATTTTCTGGGTGGAGAAAAGTCAATTTAGAAGAATTTATTTAAAGAGGAAATTTAGGATATATATCTCTGCTCAACAATCTTTAAAAGAAGAATTATTCTTAATCAATAAAAAGATGATAATTTCAAAAACCCCTTTTAGGATGGATCTTTGCGGAGATGGGACTGATTTAAAAGAATATTGGGAAGACTATGGGGGGGCAATTCTTAATACTACAATTAATAAAAATATTTATATCATTGCCAAAGAAAGAGTAGATAATGAGATTTGGTTAAAATATTCTGAAAACGAGATTGTTAAAAGAGTAGATGATATTAAAAATAATATATGGCGAGAGGCTATGAGGATTACAGGGGTCACAAAAGGAGCAGAAATTGTTTGTTTATCGGATATTCCAAAAGGTTCTGGACTTGGAGGATCAAGTAGCTTTACAGTAGGATCGCTTAATACTTTATATGCCCTAACTAGAAAATATAAAACCCCAAAAGAACTTGCAGAGGAAGCCTCTGAAATTGAAATTGATATTTTGAAAAATCCAATTGGTAAACAAGACCAATATGCTGCGGCATTTGGAGGGTTAAATTTGATGGAATTCCAAAAAGATGGAGAAGTTATTGTCAACCCCCTTGTATTGTCTCCTAAATTAAAAAAAACGTTATTTTCTAATTTATTGCTTTTCCATACGGGGGTATCGCGTGAAGCTAGCTCTATATTAACTGGACAAAAAGCAGAAACAAAGACAAAGGCAGGAATATTACACAAAATGAAAGACTTTGCCTATTCTGGTAGAGATGCTCTACACTCTCTTGATTTAAGGAAATTTGGTGAAATATTGCACCAGCATTGGTATCAGAAAAAGAATTTAGCAGCAAATATATCCACCCCCATGATTGATAATTATTATAGCATAGCAAGAGAATCTGGAGCAATTGGAGGGAAGATCTGTGGAGCGGGAGCAGGAGGTTTTTTGCTTTTGTATGTTGAACCAGAAAAACAAGATAAGGTAAGAGCCGCATTAAATAACTTAAAAGAATACCCTATAGATTTTGAATCCTTGGGGAGTAAAATTGTTTATATTGGAGATTAAGTATGGATTTTGCAAAAGATTATATAAATAGATTACAAAATGATTTAGAAAAATTAGATTCATCAAAAATAGAGAAAGTAGTAGATGTTCTCATAAACGCATGGAAAAATGATAAACAAGTGTTTATTATTGGGAATGGGGGAAGTTCAGCAATTGCTTCTCATCTAGCATGTGATTTAGGCAAGGGAACTGTGAAAAAAATGTATGATCTTTCTGAAAAAAGATTTAAAGTTATTTCTTTAACAGATAACGCCCCTTTACTAACAGCCTTAGCTAATGATATAGAATATGAAAATGTCTTTGCCCAACAATTACAAAATTTGATGAATCCACGAGATATCTTGATTATTATTAGTGGGAGTGGAAACAGTAACAACATAATCAAAGCACTTGAAGTTGCACAAAATAAAAAAGCCATTATCATAGCATTTCTTGGGGCAGATGGAGGAAAAGCGAAGGAGTTTGTAGACTATCCAATAATATACCCAGATATAAATTATCCCAGAATAGAAGATTCCCACAGTATTTTATCTCACTTAATTTGTAGTTGGATAAAAGAAAAAATGGATTCTTTGAAAAGCGAAGGACATTTTTTTAAAGAAGAAGTCAGCAAAAAGAAAAGGATAATGATAACAGGGGGGGCAGGTTTTGTAGGAAGCAATCTCGCAAAAAGATTAGTGAAAGAAGGATATGAAGTGATAATAGTAGACGATTTTTCTTATGGTTCTATGTTTAATCTAAATGATGAAAATGGGGAACCAATTGTAGAGATACATAAAATTTCTATTTGTGATAAAAAAATATCTGAATTAATGAGGGGAATTGATTATGTTTATCATCTTGCTGCAATATCATGTCTTCCCATTTGTTTAAATGAACCTTATTTCACAACACAGGTGAATGTTGCGGGAACATTAAATGTTCTTGAAGCAGCACGTAAAAATAACGTAAAAAGAGTAATTTTTGCTAGTAGTTCTGCTGTTTATGAAAATAATGAAACTTTTCCGTCCAAGGAAGAAGATGAAATAAACCCTCATGCAATGTATTCGGTTCAAAAAAGAACTGGAGAACTATTTTGTAAGGTATACAGGAAGTTATATGATATGGATATTGTGATTGTAAGATATTTTAATCTCTATGGACCAAATCAAGATTATAATAGACAAAAACCACCGGTTATGAGTTATATAATTAAAGAATTAATCCAAAATAAAATACCCACTATGTATGGGGATGGGGAACAAAAAAGGGATTTCCTTTTTATAAATGATGTTACAGAATTAAATAAATTAGTTATGGAAAAAGAAAATGCAAAAAATGAAACATTTAATGTAGGAAGTGGGCAAATTTATTCAATCAATGAGATTTATGGAGCAGTTGATGATATCCTTAAAACAGGGATTAAACCAATAAGAAAAAAACCCCATGAAATGTATGAAGGGATTAATAATATTCAAGAAGGTAAAGGTATAAGAGAAGACCTTATTGCTAAAGAAACAAATAAATTTACTCAAGCTGATATTTCCAAAGCAAAAAAATTATTAGGCTGGGAGCCAAAAGTGAATTTAAAGGAAGGGTTATTAGCCTCTGTAGAGTTTATTAAAAAAAATTTTACCAATAACCTCTAAACCCTATACCTCACCTTATCATACCATACTTTAAAATTAACAGGAAGTGAACGATAAAAAGGCTTTGCAATCTTTTCACGGATTAAATCATTTACTTCTACAATCTTCAAAAGGATTTGAGTTCTAAAAGGATTCTTTAAATTTTTTCTTATTCTTCCTTTTTTCAAAAGCCAAGTTAGAATTTTAGAGGGCATAAACCCAAATCTTGTTTCTGTAACAGAACCTCTCATTAAATTAAGAATTAAAACAAGATAAGCATTCCTCTTCTTCAATCGAATATGTTTTGCCCTATCCCAATAATTAAGTTTTGAAGAAAGGTCTATAGTCTGGGCTATTGTCGTATCATTAAGAGCTCTTCTGTATAATTGAGAACCTGGGAAAAAAACCAGATTATTGACAGAGAGATAATAGGGTTTTGGGAGTTTTTGTAATAAACGTATTAAACTCACAATATCCTCTGGTTTTTCGTAGGGGTTGCATGTTATAACATCATACATAACGGTTAATTTTTTGTATTTATTCAGGATTTTTGCTGTTCTAAAAACATCTTCATCTTTTTGATTTCTATGATAAATCTCTTGATTAGTTCTTTCGCTTCCCTGGATTCCAATAATGATATCTGTACATCCAGCATCTACTAAAAGGGAAATTTTGTCATCAGAGACGGTATGGGGATCTGCTAAGCATTTAAATCTCATTTTGATATTTTTTTTGTAAAGCTCGCAGAATTTTTTTATATCTTCTAAAGGTCTTAATGAAAAAGTATCGTCTCTAATATCAAAATAAGCAAGAGTTCTTGGAAATTTTTTTTTAAGTTCAAGAATTCCTTTAATTATATACTCGGGAGAATGCCATCTAAGAATTTTCTTTCTTTTTCCTTCATAAAGTTTATTAAAAAAAGAATTACTACAATAATCACATCCATAAGGACAACCTCTTCCTGTCAGAAAGAATATCTGCCCTGCCAAATCTTCTTCTCTAAATTTTCTTATTTTTCTATTGCTAAGAATATAATGATTTTCCAGATTATAATCCGGCATTGGAAGAGAATCTAAATTGTCTATAATTGGTCTTACAGGATTCTTAATTATTTCATTTTCCTTTCTTATCCACAAGTTCTTTATTTTATCGGAACTTTTTTTATTGTCAAGTGATTTTGCCAGATCAAGTATTGCTCCTTCCCCTTCTCCAACACATACAATATCCGAAACTTTTATACAATCTTCGGGGGAAATTGTCGCATGAACTCCTCCGTAAACAATTGGGATATCAATATTCTTTCTTAAAAAATAGATTATCCTCGCTGCTCTTTGAGAAGTTGAAGCAAACGAATTAATCCCAATTAATTGGCTATCTTTACATATCCTTAATAGTTGAACTAATTCTGAAGTACTGTAATTTTGCGAATAATCTTCTGACAATGACATAAAAACTATTTTCACATCATGTCCCTCTTTTTTAAGAACTGAAGAAATAGTTCTTATTCCTTGATCTGAAGGGAATGTTGATGTTGAGATTAATGTTATTTTCATTTTTTAATTAAAGATTTGTATTCGTTCATATATTTTTTATAAATATCGTCCCATGAATAATCCCGAGATTTTTCGCTGTTTTTTTTAGAGATTATTCTTGCAATTTTTTTGTTATCAATTATTTTTAATATATTTTTCCCCAATGACTGCAAGTCTCCATAATTTGAAAAAAAACCATTTTCATTTTCTTTCATTTCAAAAGGGATTCCGTTAACAGGACTAGCGATTATCGGTAAACCGGAAGCCATTGCCTCAAACAAAGTCAAGGGTAAACCTTCTCTATAACTTGGAAGGACATATACATTTGCAGCCTGAAACATTTCTGCTATTTTTTCCTTTCCTTTTATGGGTCCTAAATACTTCATATTTTTATAAGGTTTTATCAATTTTTTCACCTCATTTGCTTTCCCTTCATCAGGGCCAACCCACACAAATGCAATATCCTTTCTTTTTTTCGTTATGTTTATAGCGGTTTTTGCCAATATTTCCGGACCTTTTGTAGGGTTTAACCTGCCAAAAAATAAAACCAGATTTTTTTGTGTTATATTATTCCTTTTTTTGAATCTGTTTTTCTTTATTTTTTTGTAGAGTATATTATCAACCCCATTTGGGATAATCTTAATCCTTCCATCATCAGAATATTTTTGTAAAGTTTCCATTTCCCATGGTGTGATAGAGATTATTTTATGGATAAGAGAAAAGGAGAATTTATTAAAAAATAAATCATTTAAAAAAAGAAAAGGTTTCAATATCTTAGGGCGAAAAGAAGAGTCTGTCCACGGACAATGTGTTGTATGAATGTGTTTCATTTTTTTAAATTTGCAAAGAATGCCAGAAAAGAGTATATATGCATGTCCTGAAACATGGCTATGAACAATATCAAATTTTCCAAATTTTCCAAATTTCCATAATAAAGAGGGCCATATGAAAGTATTCAAAGAAAGTCTGAACCAATAAGGGAATCTGTGAATGTGAATTCCTTCAATTCTCTCTTCTTTTTGTTCTATCTTATTATTCTTATCAGAATCGCAACAAAAAACATGAACTTCATGCCCATCAGCAGCCTGTCGTTTAGCTAATTCATAAATAACTTGTTCAACTCCCCCAAAAGTCGGCAAAAAGAACATATTAACATGTGCAATCCTCAT
>CAYSES010000023.1:0-6508 GCA_964430085.1 Candidatus Woesearchaeota archaeon
TTTTATATAAGTTTTAAATTTCATTTTTGTTAAAATTTAATCAAAGCTATACTAGGATATTTATCCCATTTTCATCAACCCTCAATTCAGCATTTGAAGTTGATACATTCATAGTTCCATTGATCTCCAACTTATATATTGGTGAAAATGTCCCTATCCCAACATTACTTGAATTTGCGTATAATATCCCAGAAACATTTAATGCAGTTACAGAGTTTGCTATTTCCAATGAATAAGCAGGATTTGAAGTCCCTATTCCAACATAAGCAGTTTCATTATAAATATTTGAACCATTTGAGTCCCAAAAGTTTGATAATCCACTTTGCGAAATTGAGAGATTGGCGATCTGTGAAACAGTTAAATTTGTTGCATAAAGATAACTTCCATTCCATAAACCATTAAAGTATTTTGCTGTAGTTATATTTTGGGAAGCATTTAAAACTCCATTTGGATTAATCCTGAAACTTTCTAAATTATTTGTTGCAAAAATAATTGGAAGATTTTCATAAAGCCAGAACAAAAAAGAATTTCCTGTGTACATACTAAGTTTAATTCCATCTGTGCTTCCTCCCCCCGTATCTGCATTTGCCATTCTTATAGTAGATTCATCATTTGGAGTTGATTCATAAAGATATAATTCTCCTGAACCAGTTCCTCCTATATTTATTCCCCCCTCTGAAAAAATTCCATTTGCAGGAGCAGAAGTTCCAGTAGTCAAAGCACTTATTATTGCTAATCCCCCCCCATAAATATCAAGAAGATTAGAAGGAGTTTTAGTACCTATTCCAACAGCTTTTGTAGTATCATTATAAATATTTGAACCATTTGAGCCCCAATAATTTGATAACTCTGATTGAGAAATTGAAAGATTGGCGATCTGTGAAGCTGTCACATTATATAATTCTTGAATGTTTTTTGTTGTATTAATTGAATTAATCAAGTTAGTTTCATTATAAGCGGTTATATCAATTCCACTTAAAATCAATGTCCCATTAGAATGAATATCCCCCGAAACATACAAATTATTCCATCTGGCTGATGAATTGCCCAAATCAAATTGATTATCAAAAGCAGGAATCATAGACCCATTAACATTCAAATTCGTTATTGATAAAGAACTTATATTATATACATATACAGTTTGAGCATAGAGATCTCCTCCTATAATACTAACCCCCCCTGTTAACCAACCATTATTAAAATCAACATCAGCAAAATTCATATTTGTCCCATTTATTAAATTTTGAACATTTGCTGTTGTATTGATTGAACTTATATTAGAGATCATAGAATTAATTGAATTTTCATAAGTTTCATTATAAGTTGAATAAATCC
This sequence comes from Candidatus Woesearchaeota archaeon, assembly GCA_964430085.1. GTDB lineage: Archaea > Nanobdellota > Nanobdellia > Pacearchaeales > GW2011-AR1 > RBG-13-33-26. The sequence continues at coordinate 1,336 of CAYSES010000023.1, forward strand.
CCGTATCATTTAGAAGTTCCTGAATATTTTTTGTATTATTAAGTACTGTTGAATTAAGAACAAAAGAATCATGAAAATCTGTAAAACTAAAGTCCCCGCTTCCGGAAATACCAGTTAATAAACTCCCATCACCAATAAAATAATTCGCAGTCACATTCCCTGTAGTATTAATATTGCCGCTTCCATTTATCTTTCCTGTAAAATCAATATCTTGAACAAATAAACTTGTTATCCTTGTTACTAAATCACCAAGAAAAGAAAAAAATCCTGTTGAAGAAGTAATATTTTTTCCTGTTAAATCAATATTAGAATCATTTATAATCCCTTCTGCAGAAACATTCTTAGCTACAAAAGAGTATGGTGTCCTTGCAATTTTTGAAGCATTAACCAAAGTTCCGTCTCTATAAAAACAAAGCCAATACTGGTCGGAATAATTTAAATTAACATCCTCCAGGTAATAAGACACTATCCCCCTAGAATTTGTTGTTAAGGTGGAAAAATTTGAGTAAACAACATCACTACATCCAGAATCAGTTGTTATATTAAATTCAAATTTGAAGGTTCCAGATATAATATCATCAGAAGCATTTACTGTTTGAATATTTACATGGAGATTATCTGCAATTGATTCTGTTGAGACAAAACTAATTATAAAAATTAATAAGATGGTAAATAAGATAAATTCCCCCCTCTTTTTCATTATAATTTTAATGTTTAGATATTTATAAAGTTTATTAGAATGTAGCGTAAAATTTTACCTTACATAAAGTATATAGACGGAGAATTCAGAATAATTATGAGCCTGCACGGATTTGAACCGTGGACCCCTGCCTTTCTCAGAGAATCTAAGATTTATGCAATTCTAACGAATTACATTCATATAAGAGCAGTGCTCTGACCAGACTGAGCTACAGGCTCATTTAGATTTAGAAATTTTTAATCTATTTAAAATTTCTTATTGTTGGATATCTTTCCTCTACAAAAGATTTTTAAGGAAAATAAATCTCTCTTTGATACGCCCCGTTAGTCTAGAGGCCAAGGACACAGCCCTTTCAAGGCTGAAACCCGGGTTCGAATCCCGGACGGGGCATTATTCTTTGATACTTTCAGCTCTATAAAAATAGATTTCAGAATTTTTCCATGAATCTTTCTCAAGCCCTGCTTTCACACTTAAATGCTCTAAAAAATTGATTTTGTCAGGAATTTCTTTCCAAACTTGAGGCAAAAAAGTAGAAGAGTTAAATCCCTTTTTTAATATAAGCCCCATTTTTTTATCAATTTTTTCTAAAAGTTGTTTATCATTCTTAAAAATAATTTTCTTTGGAGAAGATAAAATAGAGATTTCTATTTTAATCTTAGAAAGTTCATTTTTTTCTAAGGGGGGAAATCTAGGATCATCAAAGGCAGCATGAACTGCATTTTCTACAATATCTTTCCATAATTCCTGATGAGGATATAAGCTTCCAATACATCCCCTCAATTCATTATTTTCCGTTAATGTAACAAAACTTGCTTTTTTCTCTGAATATTTTTTCATTATATCCTCAGAAACCTTGAATTTTTTATTATTTAATTTAAATTCAATTGCTTTCCTTGCCAAAGGTAAAAGTTCATTATACATTGCCAACATAAACATAATTTAAATATTTCTTTCCGATTTTTTCTGCTTTTGCTAATGTTGAAACAGGGGTTATCTTTTTATCCATCATTTTATGCATTGGAAAAAATCTTGAAATATGCCAAGGGATATCTTTGTCAATAGATGCAATAAATTTAGCCATTTGTTCAAATTCTTTTTCAGAATCATTTTCTCCAGGTATTATTAGCGTGGTTAACTCAATGTGAATTCCTTTTTTATGGGCTCTTTTGATAGTTTCCAAAACTGGTTCTAATCTCCCTCCACAAATTTTCCTGTAAAATTCGTCCCTAAATGACTTGAGATCAATATTCATTGCATCAATGTAATCAGCAATATAATCAAATGATTCTTTTGTAAAAAACCCATTTGTAACTAATACATTTTTGAGTTTTTTCTTTTTTGCAATCTTCGCGATATCCTTTATAAATTCTATGAAAATTGCTGGTTCGTTATAAGTATAAGAAATGCTTTTGCATTTGGATTTTATTGCTTTTTCAACAATTTCGTTTGGGCTAATATCTTCTCCAAAAATTATTCTTTCTTTTGGAGTTTGGGATATTTCAAAATTTTGACAAAAACCGCATCTAAAATTACATCCAACTGTACCAACAGAAAAACTATTTGTTCTCGGAAGAAAATTATATAAAGGTTTTTTCTCTATGGGATCTACATTCATTGCAGCAATTTTCCCATAAACAAGCAGATATAATTTATTTTTTATATTTTTTCTAACACCACAAATACCAGTTTTTCCTTCAGAAATAAGACATCTTTGGGCGCAGGCAAAACATCTTAATTTATTTTTTTCTTTTTTATATAAATCACACTCTCTCATTAATAAAGTTAGATAAAAGAATTTAATAATCTTACCAAGTCAGAAGTTTTTTATAGTAAAATCTATTACTAAATAAAAGAGGAAGAGATAATGGACATATTTATTCAACTTGCAATAATCCTGTTTACAGCTTTTATTGTTTCGTATATAATGAAGATTTTCAAACAGCCAGTAATCATTGGTTATATTCTTGCAGGGATAGTAATAGCATTTATACTAAGCCTAGGAGTTATAGGAATTACTGTTTCTACAGATATTCTTGATTTTTTTTCTGAATTGGGGATAGCATTTCTATTGTTTATAGTAGGATTACATTTAAATCCAAAAGTCATAAAAGAAGTTGGATTTGCCTCCCTTATTATAGGATTAGCTCAGATAATTCTAACATTCGGCATAGGATTTTTGGTATCATTAGAATTGCTTGGATTTGATGTTATAACTTCTTCCTATGTAGGAATTGCTATAGCATTCAGTAGCACAATTATAATTATGAAACTTTTGTCTGATGAAAAGAACATTGAATCTTTACCAGGAAAAATTTCTACAGGAATTTTGATTCTCCAAGATTTAGTTGCCATCGGGGTATTGATGTTTATATCCTCTCCTAATGGAACCAGTTTTAGTTCTCTTGCATTAAGAAACCTAGTTGGGGGAGCTGTGTTAATTGCAGTGGTTTTTACAGCAGGATTTTTGTTTCTTCCCAAATTAACAAGAAAAATTGCAAAGTCACAAGAGTTGTTGTTTTTATTTTCAATAACATGGGCATTTGTAATCGCTGCATTATTTAGTTACTTAGGTTTTTCTATTGAAATTGGGGCATTAGTAGCAGGAGTTTCTCTTTCAATCTCTCCGTATAGCACAGAGATGAGCTCTAAGATCAGACCGCTTCGTGATTTTTTCTTAATAATCTTTTTTATAATTCTGGGATTAAATGTTCAAATTTCAAATATGGGTGGGATAATTATTAATGCACTTATCCTGTCAGCCATTGTTCTGTTTATCAAACCATTAATTTTAATGATATTCATGGCTCTGTTTAAATATACAAAAAGAACCAATTTTATTGTAGGAACAACCTTAGCACAGATTTCTGAATTCTCATTGATTATATTAGCATTGGGTGTCTCTCTTGGTCAAATATCAAGAGAGATACTCTCTACCTTAACACTAACAGGGATAATAACAATCACAATTTCGACTTATATGATCATTTATTCTAATAAGTTCTATAAGAAAATGGAAAAGATAGTTTCAATTTTCGAGAGAAAAGATATAAAAGTAAATAAAAAAATAAAAAAAGAATACGACGCTATCCTCTTTGGATATAACAGGATTGGGTTTAATATTTTACGATCTTTAAAAAAAATAAGAAAAAAATATATTGTTGTTGATTTTAATCCAGATACAATTTCTGATCTTTCAAAAGTAAGAATCCCCTGCGTATATGGTGATATGTTTGATTCAGATTTCCTTGAAGAATTGCCTTTAGATAAAATAAATCTTGCAATTTCAACTGTTCCAGATTTCGAAGCTAATCTCTTATTGATAGAAACAATCAGACTTGTAAACAACAAAGCAATAATAATTGTAAGAGCTCATCAGATCAATGAAGCTTTAGAACTTTATAAAAAAGGAGCTGATTATGTTTTAACCCCCCATTTTCTTGGAGGGGAATATGTTGCTAAGATGATTAAGGATTTAAGGATAAATCAAGATAAATACAAGGATGAAAAAGAAAAACATATAAAAATGTTAACGGAAATGTTAAAAAAAGGACACGAACATCCAAAGATTGAAAGGAATTAGAAATGTGGTACCCTCAAAATAAAAAAGAATTGAAAAAAGAATTAGATCAGTTTCTAAATCAAGAAAATAAAAAAATAAATGAAATTCATGGATTGCTTGTCCCCCATGCAGGTTATTCTTTTAGCGGCAGTATCGCGGGAAAAGCTTTTTCACTTCTTAAAAACAGAAAAATAAACAAAGCAATAATAATTGGATTATCTCATAACATGCCACTTAAAGGAGTTTTAACTTCTTATAAAAAACAATGGAGCACCCCCCTAGGAAAGATAAATCTGTTTAATGTAAATTTCGAAGAAGGAGATATTGAAGACGAACATTCAATAAATAATCAAATTCCCTTCTTGCAGGAATTAAATATAAAAGAAGTAATGCCTTTGATAGTTGGGGAAATAACAAATAAAGAAGCAGGACAAATTGCAAAGAAAATTTCTGAAATTAATGCAGTTTATATATTCTCAACAGATTTGAGCCATTTTCTCTCCTATAAACAAGCACTAAAAAAAGATAAAGAAACAATAAAGATAATTGAAAATTTGAGTTTAGATGATTTTTCTAAAATTGATGCATGTGGTTTTTTCCCACTTTTAGTTATGATAAATTTGTGCAAATTAAAAAATTGGAAACCTCACTTAATTAAATATGAAAACTCCGGAGACATAATAGCGGATAAATTAAGTGTCGTAGGTTATGCTTCTTTTTATTTCTAATTTTATTAAGATATTTAAATTAAGATTTATTGATTAATCTATGAAAAAAAGAGTTGATAAAATTGATTTAATATTGCTTTTATTAATTATAACTTTTTTATCTTTACTTAGTATTATTTCTAGTGGAAGTTCTGATACAACTTCAACAAGTGAATGGCTTATGTTTGGGAGAACCTTGAATCATAC
>CAYSES010000024.1:0-6393 GCA_964430085.1 Candidatus Woesearchaeota archaeon
ATAGCCCTGCCAGGATTCGAACCTGGGTCACTGCCTCCAAAGGGCAGTATACTTGACCGCTGTACTACAGGGCTGATAGAAAATAGAACTAAATTTTATTTATAAGATTATCTAAAAAGAGCCTCATAGAATATCTCTCTATTAATCTCTTGTCTTTTTGGGGTAATTCTAAACAGATTCTTTAGCCTAAAAGGTTTATATTTTTCACCAATTAAAATAGCTGCCAATTTCATATACTCATCACTTGCGTTAGATCTAGGTTTATAATCAGTAAAAGGAATAAAATTAAACAAAGCCTCTAAAAAATCAATATCATAAGGGATAACTGCCATCACAGGAACTTCTATAGTCTTCTCGATATCTTCTAAAGACAACTCGAAATCTTTATTATTTACTTTGTTGATTATCAAACCCTCAACAGGCGTCCCTCTTTGTTTTGCCAACTTTATTGCTTTTAACGTCATTCCAATAGTAGGATAATCAGGAGTAGTAACAACAAAAAGAGCATCAGAAGCTAACATTACTGCTAAAGTTTCATCATTTAAGGAAGGGGATGAATCAATTAATATTATATCATATTTTTTTTTCAGAAATTTAATCCTATCTTTCAAATTTAATGGATTTATTTTTTGTCTTCCAAAAATAGACGCTGGAAGCAAATCAAAATTTTCTAACTCACAAATAGCATCATTGATATTTGATTCCCTATTAAGGACATGATGCAGGGTCAGTTCAGGATCAATTATATTCAAATGAAGCCCCAAATTAGGAGCTGATAAATTTCCATCTATTAGCAATACTTTCTTGCCAAAATTCGCAATTGCTGCTCCTAAAGCAACAGTAAAAGAAGTCTTTCCAACCCCTCCTTTTAGACTGACAATCCCTATTGTCTTTCCCATCTAATAAATAGATTATCCTAATTTAAATAATTTTCAGTCACAGGAAGGTTTAAAAAATTAAATTTCGATTAAGTAAAATGCCTAAAAAAATAACAGAAAAGAAAGAAGCTAAAAAGCTTACTCAGGAAGAATTTGAGAAGAAAGTTATAAGCCTAGCTGAAAAAGGTCTTACAAGTGAAAAAATTGGAGAAGCATTAAAAAAAGAGAAGATTCATTCAAAAGAATTCAGCAAAAAGATAACGCAAATTTTAGGTAATAAAGCAGTAAATGCAGATCTTAAGAATCTTAGCGATAAATTAGAAAGAATAAAAAAACATGTTGAGAAAAACAAAGGGGACAAAAGATCAATAAGGGAAAAAGAAAAAGTATCTGCAAGATTAAGGAGACTCAGGAATTATCTCAACAAATAAAGGATTTTACAAATGGAAAGAGGGGTAGAAAAGAATATCTTAAAAAATAAAAGTCTTGAATCACAAATTGAAATTGTAACTAAAAAGTTTCTTGAAGCAATTCAAGACAAAGAAATAGTTATTATTAGTCATTTTGATACTGATGGAATAACTTCTGCAGCAATCATGATGAGAACATTAAAAAAGCTTGATAAGAGATTCTCACTAAAAATTGTGAAGAGGTTAGAAGAAAGAACTGTTCTAAACTTGCCACAAGATAAAATAATTTTATTTCTTGATTTAGCATCGGGCAGCTTGGATCATATATCCAATACAAAATTAAAAAATATCTTTATAATAGACCATCATGAAATATTCCAAGAAATCCCAGAAGGAGTTCACATAGTCAACCCCCACCTTAACGGAAAAGAAGAAATAAGTAGTTCTGGATTAGTATATCTTTTTTGTAGAGAATTAAGTGGAGAAAACAAAGACCTAGCAAAACTGGCGGTTCTTGGTATGATCGGAGATTGTATGGAAAAGAGCATAGATAAATTAAATAATTTTATAATAAATGATGGAGAAGTAAAAAGAAAAAGAGGATTATTAATCTACCCCTCAACACGCCCATTAAATCGAACCTTAGAATATTGTTCAGATCCTTATATTCCAGAAATAACCGGGAATGTAAAAGGAGTTGCTAGATTATTAAGGGACATAGGATTAAGTCCATCTAACGGAAAATACAAAAGCCTTGTAGAATTAGACGATGATGAGATGTCAAGGTTAGTAACAGCGATAATGTTAAAAAATCCAAAAGTAAAAAATAAAGCAATGATAGGAGATATTTTCCTTATCAAATTGTTTAATAAGCTAGAGGATGCACGTGAAATGAGTGCCATAATTAATGCCTGTTCAAGGTTGGGGGAAAGTGAAACCGCCTTACAATTTTGTATGGAATCATCCAAGGCAAAAAAAAGAGCAGAGTTATTGTATACCAAATACAAACAATTTATCATTTCGGGATTAAAATTTGTATCTGAAACAGAAAAAGTGGAGGGGAAAGGTTTTGTAATAATCAATGCTAAAGAAAAGATAAAGGATACAATAATAGGGACCATAGCAAGTATCCTTTCAAATTCTTCGATTTATGAAGAAGGTACCATAATAACAACAATGGCCTATTATGAAGATAAAATAAAAGTATCAGCTCGGAATGTTGGGCGAACAGGAAGAAATATAAGAAAAATTCTAACTGCGATTATTGAAAAAGTTGGGGGAGAAGTTGGAGGGCATGAATTCGCAGCAGGATGTATGTTAAAAAAAGAAAAGGAAAAAGAGTTTATTGATTTTCTAAAAAAGAATTTGGAAATTGAAATGGTAAAGATTTAAAACCATCTTTTTTCTCAGTATTTCATGAAAAATTTAGAAGTAGGAGACTTGGTATTATGCACTGTTGATAGAATAATCGGAACAGTCGTTTTTGTAAAAATACCAATAGGGAATAATGAAATTGAAGGAAGCATAATCATGAGTGAAATTGCCCCTGGTAGAATAAGAAATTTAAGAGATTATGTAGTTCCTAAGAAAAAAATAGTTTGTAAGGTACTAAGAATATCTGCTCAAGGGAATATTGAATTATCATTGCGTAGAGTAAGTCAAAAAGAAAAAAAAGAAGTATTAGAACAGGATAAACAAGAAAAAAGTTATGCGAGCGTATTAAAAAGTGTAATTGGAGAAAAAAAGGCAGAAGAAGTATTAAAAAAAATCGCTGAACAAGAAGAAATTATATCTTTTTTTGAAACTGTAAAGATAAATCCAGAAAAATTAGAAAAAATTATTGGAAAAGAAAATGCAAAAAAAATTATTGATATTTTGAAAACTCAAAAAAGTAAAAAAAAGAAAATAAAAAAAGAGATTAGGTTAACAACAACACAATCAAATGGGATAATTTTAATTAAAAAAATTTTGGGGATTTTCAAAGATATGAATATAAAATATATTTCGGCTGGGAAGTACAGTTTAGAAACAGAAGCGAAGGATGTTAAAACAGCAGATAAGAAAATGCATGAGTTAATAGATATCGCAGAAAAAGAAGCAAAAAAGATAGGAGTTAATTTTAGTGGTGTTAAATAGATTAAAACAAAGTTCCCTGTTTCTCTCCGAGTATAGCCTTACCGTATTCTCCATCAAAACCCGGTTTAACTTTTATTTTACCCCCTCTATTTTTTAGTATTAATTCTATTAATTTATCATCAACATTTTTTTTAAAAAGATCTTCTTTAGATACATTCAAAAGGATATTAAATTCATTTTCGAATTTTTCAATTAAAGAATTATATTCAGCCCATACAGCTTTACTTTCTAATGCATTTTCAAAATGCAATGAGATTACCTCCTGTAATGGAAGAAGTTTATAGAATGGTTTTGAATTTTTTATTTTAAATCCTGAAGGATGTATTGCAAGTTGACCAACTCTTGAATCAACTCCAATTGTAAGAGGTTTTTTACAAACAGGACAAATTCCATTTAATCTTTTACTTTCTTCAGGAGAACATGAAAAATGACACATTCTATGCCCATCATAATGGTATTTCCCATAAGCAGGATCTGTTTCAATAGTTGCCAAAAAAGTTTTATTTCTTATTTGTTCAATTATCTCATCATAAGAATTTGTTTTCTTAAAAATAGTTGCTTCTCTCCCCAGTCTAAAAGGCCAAAAACTGTGAGCATCAGAAAAACTTATAATTGCCTTGTCTTCTAGTTCCTGTATTCTCCAGTTCATTTCAGGATCAGATGATATTCCAGTCTCAATAGCGTGTATTTCACTTAACTGATCCTTAAAACATTCTTTTAAACTATCAAACCCAGACATACTCCCAAAAATACCAAACCAAGGGGTCCAGATATGTGCAGGGATAATTTCTATTCTTTTTGATATCTGTTTCATCTGCCTAACAAATTCGTCCCCAGGAATTTTAAAGATAGGCCTTCCATCATAGTCTCTTCTCCCTTTAGTATCAAGATAAGAATTTATTTTATCAACGATTTCAAGATTAGGGACTAAAACAACAAGATGTATCCTCCTTCCTTTATCTTGGGTATAGATTAATGAAATTTCGCCAGTGATAATAAATGGGAAATCCCCATAATAATAAAAACCATCTTTTTCGATTAATTGTTCTTTTATCTCTTTCAACCAAATAGGATGAGTGAAGTCACCAGTTCCGAGCAGGTTCAATCCTTTTATTTTAGCCCATTTTACAAGATTTTCAAAGGTTATTTTATTACTACATGCTCTTGAGAATCTTGAATGTATATGTAAATCTGCAAAGAGAACATCATTAAAGTTTATAAGCATAATAAAAAGAAAAAAGATTGATTAATAAAGATTTTTGTTAAAGAATATTATTTTTATTTTCTTTTCTTTTTAAGAAGAACAATTGTAACAAGGATAATTAGTATTAATGCAGCGATTATTATCCCCCAAACCCATAATGGCATTTGTTGTGTTCCTTCGGGTTGTTGTTCTCCTGTTTCTTCTTCTCCTGTTTGAGTTTCTTCTCCAGCAGAGGCAGAAATTTCTTCATGTATATATTGCATAGTTAAATCAGCTTTGCCATTTATAATGTTATTTAACTTTACATAAAGATCATAAAACCCATCCCCATCTAAGTCTTGCTTAGTTTCATCACCCATATTCAAGTTAACTTGAATAGGAGTGCTAGCAATTTCAATTGTAGCAGAAGATACAGTCAATGCCCTGATACCAAGATAATGTTCTTCCTCATTTAATTTAAATGTAACTTTTTCTTTTGCTCCTAATCCCCCGCCACTGAAACTTGAAGTTTCAATTTTATTAAGTTCGCTAAAATCTTGATTAGTTTCAGGGATGGTTTTTGAATATGTAAAGGGGGTTCCAGAATGCCCTCCAGAAGATCCAGCTCCATCAGGACTACCCCAAATAGTATAGGTGTTAGAAACGATAGCAGCTATATTCCCTGCTAAATCAGTAGAAGTGCAAGTTTGAGTAAGATCAGCTCCGGCATTTGTTGTTGAAGGATTCACAGTATAGGTAGTAGAACTCAATCCTGATAATGCATCTGAAGTATAACACGTACAGGTAATAGTGCTCCCAACATATGCATCGGAAGGGGTACATCTCATTGTTCCAGTAGGTGCGGAATTATCAAAGGTTAAATTCCCAAATGTAACAGTGTTATTAACATTTCCTGTGCTATCATTCACCCAAAATGTAATATTATAATTTATGCCATCGGGGAAGTTTTCGGTATCTAATACATAAACCCAATAATTAGGAGATGTAGATGAATTTGATGCCTCAAACATAGTGCTGCTATTTGAACCGTCCATTCCGCTACTATTAGTTACATTAATCCAAACACTTTGTATCACCAAGTTATCTAATGTACTAAGATTTATTAATAAAGTTCCACTATAATTTCCCCCAGGAGTAAAGGAAGTAGAATGGTTAGCAACATTATAAGGAGCTTTTGTATCATTGATTATAGTGGTAAGGTTATACTCATCATAATAAGCACTATCGTTATAAGAAATTTTAACACTGATATTGTACATTCCAGGAACATCTGCACTGGCATTAAACCAGATCCAAAAAGTTCCAGTTTGATTTCCTAAAGCTACCACTTTTTCTCCTGCAGCCCCTGTATGATTCCAGCTTAAGATAATATTGCCATACTCATCAGTTCTATTCGAGAAGAAAATAGAAACATAATCCAACATTCCCCCAGTCTGATTTCCTGTACCATTTGAAGTTCCAGTATTCCACATACTAAAATTCCAATTTACCCCATAATTTATTCCGCTTACAGTATTATTCCACAAGGTAACATTTACCGAAGTGATATTACTTCCCGCCGCGGAGGTATTAATTGTAATGTTATATAATCCTGAATAACTATTATTATAAGTAAAATTAGGCATTAAAGGGAAGTTATCACTTATTATATCTGCTCTATTAGCAGTGATAAAATATATAAAAAAAACTATCAAAGAAAAAATGAATACCAAATCAATAAGATTTTTCCTGCTTGAGCCTCTTTTTTTATCAACCATATTTTTAT
>CAYSES010000025.1:0-5773 GCA_964430085.1 Candidatus Woesearchaeota archaeon
AAAAGTACATTGGAGTTGAAAAGAAATTAATAGATTCTTATTAAATGCCCCCGCCGAGATTTGAACTCGGGTCACCACCGTACTCTAACGAGAGATTGCATTTAGATGCTAGATCTATGCTCTCACCGAGATTTGATCACCTCTCACTATTGTTTTGAGAGGGTGGTATCCTTGGCCTCTAGACTACAGGGGCATGAAAAACTTAGCCCCCATAGATATTTAAATTTTTGGAGTATAGAAATTCATATAAATTTTATATTTTATTATTTTCGCATTAAAACAATTCCATAATAATATTTTTTAAACATAATTGCAAAAAAGACTGCAAAATTTTTAATAAATTTTATTTTAAATATTTTCTCAAAAAATTTGGAATTCATCCATAAAAATTTATCTTCCTTAGAGTATAATAAAGTATTAACAAATTTGGGTTTGGGGTAAATTTTAAATTTTTTAAATCCAATTTTTTCCCCATATTTTAATAAAAGATTGGGGGGCATATCTTTTTCATTAACCCCATATTTTTCCATAACGTCTATCGCCGTTTTTGTATTCTTATGTCCTCTTCCAGGTTCAGAAATTAAACATACTCCCCCAGGCCTTAATGCATTATAAGCATTTTCGATTGCTTTTTTTTCATTATCCGAATGGTGAAGGGAATCAAAAAAAATTACACAATCAAATTCATTATTAAAAGAAATATTCTCATAATCTTTTATAAAAAAATTTAAATTTTCTATTTTTTCCTCATCTTTTTTTATATTTGCATATTTAATCATGTCTGGAGAAATATCAATTCCAATTACATCATAACCTCTTTTTGCTAAAAATCTACTAGTCCATCCAGTCCCACAGCCAATATCCAATATCTTTTTTGGAGGATTTGGAAGAATAGAAAATATTGCACCAATCTCAGTTAATAATCCTCCACTATCTATATCAGAAAAAGGTTTTTCTATCGCATATTTAATTCCATTTTTTCCAATTTTCTTAATATAATTAATTTCTCCGTCTTTAGTCATTTTTATCAATCTTCTAAGTTGATTAAAAAAATATATAAAGATTACTAAATTATCATACTAACATTAGTTACATTAGGAACTTCAAAATCTTCTGTCCAATACCAAGTAGAATTATAATTTATGTTTTATTTTTCTTTAGTAATAAAATATTTGAAACTAGTCCATTCTGGGGTCATTCCTTTTTTAATATCAATAATTTTTGCATTATTTTCTTTAAGAAATTTTATAAAATTTTCTTTTTTTACTCCATACATTTCAAATATGGGTCTTTTAAAAATATTTAATAATTTTTTTAAAATAATCTTTGAGAATACAATTAGTCTATTTTTATTGTTACAAATAGGAGAACCTGTTTCTTGAAAAATAAGTATTCCATTGGGTGAAAGAACTCTCAAAAATTCTTTTATATATTTTTTAGCATATTTTGGTTTCATATGCTGGAGCGTTAAAAAACTACAGACAAAATTAAAAGTATTATTTTGGAATATCTTCAGATTATTACAATTATTTAAATAATATTTGCATTTGTCTGCTTGCTTATTATATGTTTTAGCCAATTTAATCATAGATGGGGCAATATCAATACCATAAACTTCATCAAAATGATTAGCAAGTGCTTGGGTCAATCTTCCAACTCCACATCCAAAATCAAGTGCCTTTTTTCTTGAAATATTTATGCCTAATGATTCTATATACCTAATAATCTCCTCAATCTCATTTTCTCCTGTTTTAAAAAAATCTTGTTCTTTCCATCTTCTTCCCTTTTTATCTGGCCAAGTTAATATTGCCCATAAAGGGTCTCTTTCTCCAAGTCGGTTCCAATTTTTTTGTAAATTTTTAAGATTCATTTTCCCATCCCCCTCAAACTTATCAATCTTCTAAGTTGATTAAAGAAATATATAAAGATTATTAAATTAATTCTTTACCTAAGACTAAGTAAATTATGGCTTTAGATTACATGGAAATGAAAGAGTTAGATTTAAGAAACATTTAAAGATTATTATTCTTTTTAAATTTACTTAACCAAGAAAACTTTGTCGTTTGGGCGTACTTTTCCTTCAACTTTTATTCCTACATGATCTCCTTTTTTTGCTTCTTTTACTTCTTTGTTTTTTATTTGCATGCTTTTAACTTCTTGTTCAAAATCTGTCGTATGCCCCTTTATATGAATTTTATCTCCCACCTTCAATTTATTGGATAATTTTATTGCAGCAACTTCAACATGTGCAAAATAACCAGAGATTAACCCAACTTCTTTTTCCATATTCTAACAAACAGACCAATATATTTAAAACTATTGTTAATCTTTTTATAATTCATTAGCCCCATAGTACAGTGGTCAAGTATACGGCCCTCTGGAGGCTGTGACCCAGGTTCGAATCCTGGTGGGGCTATATTGTCTTTTTAGAAATATTTTTATATTTCTTTTTATTCTATTAAATATGGAATTTACTGTTATTGTATTTATAATCGCAATTCTTATAGTTGCAATCTGGCTAATATTTAGAATAAAAGGGTTGAAACATAAACTTCTTTCATTTTTTCTTATAAGTCTAATATTATTTTCTTTTTTTAGTTTTAATTTTGTTTTTAGTGGAAAAGATATCTCAATAAAAAGTATTTCAGATTTAGGGAATATAGTAAAGACGTATTTTGTATGGCTCGGAGGAATTTTCAACAATCTTAAGGTAATTACAACTCAGGCGATTAAAATGAACTGGCAAGGTAATAAGACAACATAATATTTATAAAGTATAGGTTTTAATATATATTATCACCATGGCAAAAAGAAAGAGGTCAAAAAAAGTTGCTAGAAGAAAAGCTAAGATGGTAAGTTCACCTAAATCTTTTGATGTAAAAAGAAAAATCAGAGTAACTATAAACAATCTTTTATTATTTATAATTTTTTCACTTGTTTCTTTTGTTTTATATAAACTCATAGCTATCGATGTAAATGAATTCTTGAATTCATTGTTCTTAGTTATGGCAATGGTATTTGGATTTGTTTCAGCTGCCTTTTTGATAGTCTTGATAGTATTAATTATCCTAAAATTTGTTAAAAAGAAATAATTCTAAAATTTTTTAAAGTAGATTTTTTTGATATCCCTACTTGCCTGTGTAGCTCAGTTTTGGTTAGAGTACCACATTGGTAATGTGGGGGTCCTGAGTTCAAATCTCAGCACAGGCTTTTTCTATACCCTGCTGTATTTAAAGATCACCATGAGATTAATCCACATCATTTAGTCTACCTTCTAATTGGTCTTTAGTCTCAGGATTTAAATGCAAGATTTTATCTACAAAACCCAAATAATAATTTTTGGCGATATTTGAAATTGTCTTATTGGGGTGTTTATATGCAATTATTTCAAGTCCATGAAGGAGATGACTTAAATAATGAACTGTGCAAAATTCAGCTTCTTTTTCAATTTCTTCAATTGAGGGTAATGTTTCATCTTCCATATACGGGCTTGAAATGTCAGCATTATTCTGAGTTATACGCCTCATCCACTTACTTATTTTTTTAAGATTGGAGCAGTACCTTGTATCTGGTCCTCTTAAGGAAGAAAGAATCACACTTTGTTGTTTCCAAGGCAAATCTTCAATCCAATATTGTAATACATTTCCTCTTCCCATTTTTAATTATCTAACATTTCTGACTAACCAATCAAATTTTGTTAATGCAGAAGAATTTCCAGAATACCCTTCTGGGAAATTGTTTACTACTCCTCTAACTAGCCTAGCCAGTTCTTCATCTACTCCTCTCACAGAAGAAAACCCATTTATTTGACCATAATATTCTACTTCTAGTTGAAATAAATAATGCGGATTACTTTGGATACTACAAAAATTAGTGGCTACAACAAATATTCTTCCAGATGTTGGATTAAATACAAATGCTTCCTTACTCTGTTTAGAGAATGAACCGATATATTCTAATGGCAGCTTACTTTGCCTTGCAATTTTAGCTATATGTTTATTTACTTCCATAGCTGATAGATCTTCTAAACGTTTTTCAGCCTTTCTTAATAATATGATTCCTTCCTTATCTATTTGCTTTGTTTTTTCTTTAATTTTTATTTTTACTTTTCCATCTCTTTCAATTTTAGTGAACGCATATTGCAATCTATTTTTTCTGTCTATAAAAGCATAACAGCTATGCCTCGCTTCAGAGTTTGGTAAAATTCTGTCTACTGAGTAAGGTTCTGGAAAACCCAAATCTTCACCAAAGGTTAAAAGAATGTCTGTTTTTCTAGAAGGATAAGATAAATTTATCTTTGCTTCTAACTCAACATTTTCTAAATCTTCTCTATTATAACCCGAATTATTACAAAGACATGAAACTAAACTATCTTTCTCAGAGATCTCTTCTTTTGTTTGTTGCCCTGCTTTCCTCGAATAAGTATTTCCATATCCCACAAGTTTTGAAATTAAAAGCTAATATTTAAATAATTCCTCAAATTACCTCGAGTAAATGAAATATACTGGAAGTTTGGTAAAAAGGGAAAGGGAACAGATATTCAAGTTATTTTTAGAGAATATTAAATTAAAATTTAATGAGATAGAAAAAGAAACTGGAATTCGTTCTAACATGGTTTCATATCATCTTGAAAAAATGCAAAAAGAAGGTCTGCTTGAAAAAAGAAGGGGATATTATTTACTGACAAAAAATGCGGAGAAATATATACCAATTTTTTCAAATTTAATAGGAAAGGAATTAAGTGCTTTGCCTGTTATCTTGATTGCATTGATAAACAAAGATAAAATTCTTTTAATGAAAAGAAACAGAAGGCCATACAAAAATTATTGGTCTATGATTGGTGGGAAAATATTGCCAGAAGAAGATTTTGAAACTGCGAGTTTAAGACAAATTAAAGAAAAAACAAACTTAGATTGTAAATATGTTAGTATTAACTCTGTGTTACATGAAAGGATCAAGGATAGTAAGATGGTAAAATATAGCTTTATTCTTTTCTTCACAAAAACAATTACTAAAAAAGAAAATTTTATAGAATCTACTCATGGAAAATTAAAATGGTTTAATCTAAAGGATATAGGCAAAAAAGAAAAAATAATTCCCTCTGATCTGTGGCTGATTAAAAATAAATTAAATTCAAAAATAAATATCAAAGAAGCAATGATGTTAGAGAGAGAAGGAAATCTATCCAGATTTAAAATTCTTACTTAAACTTAATTATCACAAACTGTACATGAAATATCTCTATAATTAACTTTATAAACTTCATCTTTGAAATAAGAAAATGGAAAATGAATGGGATCTTACTAAGTTAAAGGAAATTTATAATACCTTTAGAAAGAAATATAACTTACCTTCTTTTGATAAGTTAAATGAAGATTTTCAGATAGAAAAAATTTCTGATTCTGAAACAGATTTTGTTTTAAGGGAAATTAGGACATACATGGCTAATAAATTCATTAATTATCTAAGATTCATAGAGTCTTTGATAAATCCTCCTGCAAGCAGCCCTATGTTTGTTTTTGCATTAACAAAAACTCTTGGAATGAAAGAAAAAGAGAAATTAATAGAATTATACAAAAAAATAGCGAAAGTAGACTTGGATTTAATTGAAATGGACATAGAATATTCTGAAGAAAAGGAAGCAGAATCAATAAAAAAATATTTTGAAATCTGGCAAGATATTAAACATGATTTACTCAATATTCTTAATGTAATAAAAAAGAATCTGGATGCTAAAATAGAAGAAGACACTAAAAGCTATTTTGGATGATTA
>CAYSES010000026.1:0-5691 GCA_964430085.1 Candidatus Woesearchaeota archaeon
TAATTTGGTTTTTTATGACTCCTAAATTTGTTTCTGCTTCATCTAAAAGGGAGGGAACAATTTCTGATGCAGGTCCGACATTTATGCTAAAATCCTTTGATGAAACTTTTCCATCAGAATCCTGAACTGTTACAGTTAGTTTATACTTGCCGATTTCGTCATATGTATGTGTTATCGAATTTGATGTTGTAACCTGGCTTGCTTCTCCTTCAAAATCCCATGTGTATTGTATTATATCTGTGCTGGATTCTACATCTACACTGAAAGTAGTAGGGTATTTTATTGCAGTTGTTGTGGGGGTTATAGATTTTATTGTTGGAACTTCTCCAACAGATATCTCTTTTGAAAATAATTCTGTTCCTTCTAGGTTTACTGAAAAAGTATAATTTCCATATTCGTCAGGAGCATGAAACCCACTTTCATCTAAATATAACCTCTGTGATTCAGAACTTATTTTAGCAGGGGTTTCTTGAACATCATAAAAGTCTCTTGTTTCTGTTGAAATCCCCGATACATATGTGAATAGTGATCCGGAAAGGTGTATCTGCTGATCTACTCCCGAAAATATTTTTATAGGAATCACGCAGCCATCAGAACAATCATTGTTATACATGGTAGTTATATAATTTTCAATGTATATTTCGGCATTTGTTACAGGACTGTCAGATTTTTTTAATTCATCATCATTTAATGTGAAGTTTATTGATGATGCATATTTTTCAGGACGTGCAAAAATAGCGAAATCATAATCATAAGTCCCATCATAATTACCTGTAAAACCGCATGGATTATTCTGCTCATAGTTTATTTTGTACTCATCAGCATATGCAGCACTTGTAGTTTTAATACAGACTAAATAATCCCCGCTATTCTTAACAGAAAATCCATAAGGGACGCATCCTATCCTTTGTGTTGTTGCACTCCCCGGTGCAGTCGTCGTGCAAGTTTTACTAGTCCCTACTCCGTCAGTTCTCCTTATACTCATTTCAAATTCAGCATATTCACTTCCTTTTACATATGCTCCGATTTCTGCTGCAGGGGTCTTGGAAAGACTTACTGTTTCGCAATATTGAATCTGTGCTATATTAGCTTGGCTTGTTCCTCCAACAAGTTCCACATAACATCCAAAATTTTCTGCGCCAAAATTACCAGAAGGGGTATAAGCATTCCATTCTGTTTGGCCGTCATTTAATATATCCATTGACAAAGGAAATTTTTCTGTTTCGGGATTATTACTAGTTACATTAAAAGATAACTTTGTCACGTCACTTATACTGTTTTCTGTGTTAGGGATTTTAATGCCAAATATAACAGACTCATTTTCACCAAGGTCAAATGTTTTTTCTGATTCTCCGTTACTGCCTACATAATTTGAAGTGCATTCACTTGGATTACACATATAACTAAATCCAGAATTTGAATCTTTTTTTAACAAATCAATTAAATTTATTTGTTCCATTAATGAACTTTCTAGAACTGAGTTTGATTCTTGATCATGTAAACTTATGTCCACCCATCCACTTATATTTTGTCCTGGGCCATATGAATTTTTTATTGAATAATTGCTTACGGTTACATCAGCAGAAACTAACCCTATAATTAATATTAATCCGAAAACTAATATCACTTCTTTTTTCATAGGAGAAAATAGGGAATTTATTTTATAAACATTCTTATTTTTTTAATATTTTTTTCTTGACAATTAATGAAAGATAAATCCCTGCAATTGCAATAAGTGATATAATCATCTCATAATAATCAAAAAAAGGAAGTTGAAGTTGTGCGGGGCATGGAATAGTGCTAGTTCCCCCAGCAATACATTTGTTATATGCGTCTCCAGATTGTTCTCCGTCCCATATTCCTGTCCAACTTACAATCTTGTAACCTGTAGGTGCTTCTTCACATGCTTTTTCTATACTCTGTGTTATTTTACAACTCCCTAACGAAATTGTATTATTTGATATTAAAAATTCAACTGAAGAACATTTTCCTCCTGAACAATAAGTATCTGAAGAACATGTATCCTGATCTCCATCAACACAATCATCAGAAGTGCATCCTTCACCAAAATCACAAATTTCATCACCATTGAAGGAAGGTTCATCTCCTGATGGGCAAGTTGCTCCTATGTTACAATAATTTTCATCGGATTCTGCATTGTGACAAAGAGTACATCCATAAGCACATCCTTCTTCAGGAGTTCCACATTCGGTTATCTCTGAATATCCAAATTCACAAGCTGATGTTTCACCATCCCACCTACACATACATTCAATAGACTTATTACTGCAATCCACTAGGCCTTCCCCGCTGCTTTGCGCGAGGTTACATAAACTGCTGTCACTTTCACATTCTTCCTGGACAGTGTAATCACTGCAGTCTGTTTTTTCTGTACAATAATCTGTTTTTTCTGTTTTTGTAACTTTTAATTTTGGATCGCTGCTTGTTATATTCTTTGATGTTCCTTTTATTGTTGCTATAAAATAATAGTCAGGATCTCCTCCTAAAAGCCCATCATCTTGCCATTCTGCTGTCCAGACCGCAATTGCTTTATCCCCATTGAATGCTACATTTGAAGGATTTGTTATTACAGGATCATCTTCATCTAGGGGATCCGATTCCCACACTTCAAAAGAAAGACTTGCATCATCACATTGTGGTCCATTTCCAATAACTTCTAATCTGACATTTTGATTTTCTATTGCTCTTTCCAGATTCCATGCCGCAGATTCTAAATCGCAGGACAAATGCCCTATTGATTTCCCCCCACAACATATTTTTGTAAGATAACTTCCTTCTCCGCTATAATTCCCGATATGCGCGTTGGTTGAAGAATACAAAGAGAGAATTCCTAATGGAAAATTTGTAGCGTCTCCTGTCCCGCAGCTTGAAGAAGTACTAATACATGAAAAATCTTCAAAACAGACTCTTATGGGGTAATTAGATTGAGTCGGGGATTCTGCATGTGCATTTGTACTTGAGGATAATTTTATTATTGTATTTGAATTATCTGATTTACAAGTTGTGTTCCCTATTGTTTGCGGTAAGCCACAACATAATACGTAGGGATAAGTTCCTAAATCAGGAAATTCTCCATGAGCATTGGTAGAAGCTGAGAGCCCCATGATGATATAATTCCCGTCAGCAGCAATGCATGAACTTCTCTGAACTATTTTACAAGTTCCGGAAGAAGCAGAAACTCCATATAACAAAAAAATAAAGAATATAAAAGTTAATACTAACTTTATATAAAACCCCTTTTTCATTTTTATACAAGGGACTTATGTTTTATAAACATTATTAAATAAACCTTTTTTTAATTGGATTAAGAAAGAAAATACCAGTATTTGTTTATATTTGGATCATATTTTTGTTCTTTTTGAGTTTCATTTTTTATAATCTGTTCTAAATATTCTGTATTATCCTTCCCAACACTTTTTATTTTTGCTTCTGGAATAAGCTTTTCAGAAAGTTCATATATTTGTTCTACTATCGGATTTGTTTTTGGTACAAATGCGGTTGGACCATTATATACTAATTCTTGACTATTTTTTTCATTGTTTTCTGATTCTTCTGGAACATAATCATACTCTTCTCCAACGTTGATAAGCATAGTCTTTTTACTTGTTAATTTTTTTTCTAAATCTGTGACTGTTCCAGTTATTCTTACTTTTCTTGCTTGTTCTAATTTATAATGAACTCTCCCATCAAAACTTGTCATAGGGTACGGACTGTAAAAAGAATCGTCTATAACCCCATTATCATCTAGGTCTATATCAACTATGTAGTCTACCATCTCTTCATCAGTAGTTGGAAGGTTTTTACCAAGTTGTATCGTTATATCTAAGGGAGCACGGCCAAATTCCGGGCTAACTATTAATTCAGCTTCAAAATCTTTTTGGTTATTTGGTATAGGTAAAGGGCAGCCATATAAGAATAATCCTGCAGTACCAACTAAAAATAGATTTTTAATTCCTTTTTTTATCTTTTTTCCTAATCCTTTCATATAAAATTAACAAATTTTATCTTTATAAATCTTTGGTTTTTGTTACTACGGGCTAGGGAAGAAAACTTATCCTTTAACAACAACCAATGGTTTCATTTTTGCAATTTTTTTTGAGATTCCTAGTTCATCAACGACATTTACAACTTCGTCAATATCTTTGTAAGCTTCGGGAGCTTCTTCTGCCAATGACTTCCAGCTTCCGGCCTTTACTTCAATTCCTTCTTTATTTAATTCTTTTTTGATGTCTTCTCCTCTTAATTCTCTTAATGCCTGACTCCTGCTTTCAACTCTTCCTGCCCCATGTACAGTTGAACCAAAAGTCATTTCTTCTGCTTTTTTTGTTCCGATTAATAAATATGAAGAAGTTCCCATGCTTCCTGGAATAAGAACAGGCTGTCCTATTTTTCTGTATATTATAGGAATTTCTTTTCTTCCTGGTCCGAATGCTCTCGTTGCTCCCTTTCTATGTACGCAGACAGTTTGTTTTTTTCCGTTTATTGTATGTTCTTCAAATTTTGCAATGTTATGACAGACATCATAAACTACGTCTATCTTTATTTCTGGAAAAATCTTTTTCATTTCTTCCCTTACCCAAAATGTAATTAATTGTTTGTTTGCAAAAGCAAAATTTGCAGCAGCTGACATGGCTTTATAATAATCTTTTCCTAACTTGCTTTTTATTGGTGCATTAATTAATTCTCTGTCAGGAAGATTTTCAAATCCATATTCTTTTTCCATTAATTGAATATAATCACTTGCAACTTGGTGCCCTAATCCCCTGCTCCCGCAATGAACCATTATTGTAACTTGGTCTTTTTTTATTCCCAATTCTTTTGCAATTTTTTCATCAAATATTTGATCAACATATTGAACTTCTAAAAAATGATTGCCTGCTCCGAGGGTTCCTAATTGTCCGATTCCTCTTTTTATTGCTCTATCACTTACTTTTGAAACATCAGCTTCTTTCATGCATCCTTCCTCTTCCATGTGGAGATAATCTTCTTTTACTCCAAAGCCCTTTTCAACAATATACCTTGCTCCGCCCTCTAAAACTTTATTTAATTCATTTTTTGTAATGTTAAAATTGCTTCCTCTTCCTACTCCCGAAGGAATTTTTTTATATAAAAAATCAACAACTTCTTTTTGTTTTTTTAGAACATCTTTTTTTGTCAGATTTGTTTTTAATAATCTTACCGAACAGTTAATATCATATCCGACTCCACCCGGAGAAATTATTCCTTTATCCATATCAAAGGCAGCAACTCCGCCAATAGGAAATCCATATCCCTGATGTGCATCGGGCAAAGCTATGGCGTATTTTAAAATTCCTGGAAGCATGGCAACGTTTTTTATTTGCTCAAGTGTTTTGTCTTTCTTTATATTGCTTAAGATTATTCCCCCTGCAAATATTCTTGCAGGAACATTCATTTTTCCTTCTTTAGGGATTTCATAAATATTTTTTGAAATCTTGTTTAATTCCATAATTAGTGTAAGAAGTTAAAGATTTTAAAGATAACTAAACGTCAAGAACAACTTGCGCAGTCCATTTAAACTCAATTCGGAGCTCGTCTCCTCCACAGAGATTAAAACCATAAAAGAAAACACTCACAAAATCGCTACGCAACTTTGTCTAACAAAATTTTAACGAAATTGTTGAAAAATAAAAATTATAGAACGAAAGATTT
>CAYSES010000027.1:0-5666 GCA_964430085.1 Candidatus Woesearchaeota archaeon
AAAAAGATTTTTAAGATAGGTATTCTTAAGGGATGAATGAGAGGTGTAAAATGGCTGATCCTAAACTTGTAGATTACATTAAGATTTCTCTTTCAAGAAAAATTCCTATAGAACAAACTAAGAAAGCCCTTCTCGCAAAAGGTTGGAATGAAGCAGATGTAACCGCAGCAATCAATCAAGCAACTCAAAAACAGCCTGTTAATCCAATGCCCAAAAAAGTAATCAGACCATTACAAAAGCCAATGCCCTCGATTTCTAAACCAATTTCTATTCCAAAAATTCAACCCAAACCAATGGTCCAAAGACAACCTCCAATACTCCCGCCCAAAATACAACAACCGCAGCCAGAAGTCAAGCCTATGAGAGAACCATTAAAAGTTCCTACAGAACCATTTAGACCGCAACAAAAAAAGCCAGAAAAAAAAGGCATGAAAATCAAACTATCTAAAAATTTAATATTCATATTAATAGGAGCTGGATTCCTTGTTTTATTGATAGTTCTTCTCATAGTTTTTAGAGGTTCTTCATCGATTTCAGCTGATAAATTAGCGCAAGGAGCTTCTGTAAGCTTAAAACAAACTAAAGATGTAAAATTTACTGTAAATAATTTAGAACATACTTTGACAGTTAATTCGATATCAGGCAGCTCTGTGAGCATAACAATACTAAGCACCCCCATGACTACCACGTTAAACACAGGAGAAACTAAGAAATTTGATTTTGAGACAGATGGAATATATGATCTTTCTGTTAGGCTTGTTGGAATTGAAAGTGGAAAAGCAGATTTATACATTCA
The DNA here is from genome assembly GCA_964430085.1 of Candidatus Woesearchaeota archaeon. Classification (GTDB taxonomy): domain Archaea; phylum Nanobdellota; class Nanobdellia; order Pacearchaeales; family GW2011-AR1; genus RBG-13-33-26. The sequence continues at coordinate 797 of CAYSES010000027.1, forward strand.
AAAAATTTCAGAAGAATGTGTTGAAGAATGGGATTGTACTGATTGGGGTGATTGTATTGAAGGAAACCAAACAAGAGTCTGCACTGATTTGACAAAATGCGGAACACAAAAGAATAAGCCAGCAGAAAGACAAGAATGTGAGGTTATAGTTAGTTGTGAGGAACAAAACGGAAGCATATGTACTGAGAATCAACTTTGTAACGGGGAGATAACAAATTCTACTGATGGAGACTGTTGTGTTGGGGAGTGTGAGGATATTGAACCTACTAACTGCGGGTCAAGTATTAGCTGCTTTATGGACAATGCAGAAAATTGTACAATAGCATCATTAACCTTTGAATCTGATGTGGGAAATGAAACATGGGATGAAACTGTTGAATATTATTTTGAAATAAAAGGACTTAGCGGTAATGACACATGTGAAGTTTATAATAACTTAACAGATGCATCTGGAAGTTTTACCCAAGATGGTGTTAATGCACTAACAGAGGAAGGAAAGAATGAAACAGAAATTGATCAATTGGAAGAAGATTTAAATGATGCAATAAATTCTATGATTGGCGATGATGGAACATGTAATTATCCGATTTCAAATCTTATTGAAGTTTTAGAAGCAATGCGTGATGATGGATTATTTGACCTTTCAAGTTCTAATACAGATGAATATTGTACAGGAGATTTATTTTCTTAGAATTAATATAGATTAACTTCTCTTGGATCTTTTTTCCATACAGTTTCAAAATTGCCATCGTAATCAAAATCTCTTTGAACTTCTATAAGCTCTCTTCCAAATGTAAATGCATTCCTGTTTCTATTAAAAGAAGAAATCCTGTAAGTATATTTTAAATCAGGCTTACCATCTTTATTTGTGTCATACTCTTCACTTACAATTAATCCATCTTTTGTTATGTGAGGATTTCCTAAAGAAGCACAGCCAGTTAAAAGATTTAAACCCAAAACTGCAATTGCTAATTTTTTTCCTAAGTTCATAATGCTGATTAAATAATCTCCTTTTTAAATATTACTTATCCCCAATAGTCAATTATTTAAATCTGTAAAAAGTTAATACTATATGAAAAGAGGAAATAAAAAAGTTAGATTTATACTAAGAGTTGCAACTTCAGTTATTTTGGGGTTTCTTCCTTCTTTCTTGTTTGTTATATTGTTTGTTCAGTATGGCTCTCCTTTTTCAAATTACATCAAGTTTCTTACAAATTTCAGTTATTCTTTCTGGGCATGGATATCTGCATTTATTATTATGTCCTTGGTATTTTTTGGAGGGAAAATTTTAAGATCAAGAAAACATCTTAAAACACTTTTAAAAAATAAAGTCCTTTTTATCTCTTTAATACTTGGACTTGTTGTAGTTATTGTGCTAGTCTCTGTGCAATTATATTTGTATGTTAACTTCACTTTAAGGAATGATATCCTGACAGAACTTTCTGTTGACAAAGAGGATATTTTCTTTACAAACCAAACACAGGAGGATATAACATTCAAAATTTCAGTAACAATGAACCCTTTCTGCACTGCAAAATGTGATTACACTCTTTTTGATTTAAGTAAAGGAGATTATATTGAAGAAGGCTCATTTAACCTTGGATCAATACTACCAAAGACAAAAACTTACACCTTAAACAACGATCATCTTGTTCAGGGAAGTCAGGAACTTAATAGATTTGAGATTAGTTGTATGAGCAAGAAAACTTTTTTATGTTATACAAAGGAAGAAGAAAGTAAAAGGTCTCTTTTGATAACAATCAACTACAATTTAACAGAGGATGATGTTTTGTTTAAGAATGCTTCAAGATACCAGATAGATTCAATCTGGCAGGAAATTTATTTATCAAAAGGAAGATTAAATGAATCACTTGCAAACATTAACATAATAAATGATTCTTTTTCAACGCAAGTTTTTTTCCAACAGGCAAGAAACTTATCTAATAGTTTCCTTGATCTTAATCAATCTTCTATCAATTTAAAAAAACTTTGGGAAACTCAAAAATTTTCTGATCTTAGAGAAGAACTTCCGGAATTATTGGACAGGACAGTAGATTTCAGTTCAAGGACAGAAGAATTAAAATCAGCTATTATTTTTGATTCAGATCTTTACAATAATCTTACAGTTAATATTAACGAAAACAGAAAAGTGCTCCAGAAGCTTTCAAATATGAATATGACAAGCGATTTATGCAGTGGATTAAATGATTTAATAATTAATTTTAACAGCGCATTTAACAAGTTTGATGAAGAATCAAATCTCTCTCAAAAACAAATTATTGTAGAGAACATTTCTGATGAAGTAAACAATTTTTATATTAGTGTTATCAGCTCACCAGGAGATTTAGCTTGCTCTTTAAATCAAGAGATTAACAATGGAGCTTTGATAACAATTCAAACAATTACACAAGAACCTCAAATTCCTGAATTATCTTTTGAAGAACTTTCTCCTGAATGTTGTTATGATGGAGAATGCGGAAATTGCTGCGAGGATAAATGTTCTGAAACAAACTATCCAATAATCTTCCTTCACGGATACAGCCTTAACAAAGTAATTCCTCTTGGATATGGTCTTGGAACGTTTACAGAGGTAAAAGACAAACTTTCATCTGAGGGGTATATTGATGCAGGCGGCATTGTAATCAGTCTTATAAACGAACCAAAAGGCTTGTGGGGCGAACTTAATAATACTGCAATAGATGTTACTGCAAGTTACTTTTTTGACACTTACAAAACATCCACAGGGGAAAAAACAACTCCTTCAAGTGTAGATAGTATTGATACTTATGCAATTAGATTAAGGAGCATAATAGACTTACTTCAATACAAAACAAACAAGGATAAGGTTATACTTGTCGCTCATAGTATGGGTGGGCTTGTTGTTAGGAGATATATACAAGTATTTGGGGGAGATGATGTTGATAAGGCAATTTTAGTTGCTATTCCTAATCATGGAATTGAGGGAAAAGTCAGGGATTATTGCAGTTTGTTTGGACCAGAGGTTGCATGCAGCGAGATGGATAAGAATAGCCTTTTCATAAACAAATTAAACAATGCTCCTACAGAAATAGTCCCTACCTACAACATAATAGGGATAGGCTGTGACATGGGAAATGATACTGGCGATGGAATTTTAAAAAATTCTACACAATACCTTGATTATGCTACTAATTATTATCTTAAAGGAACTTGCAATGAATTAACATTTGATTTCTTTCATGAAAGCATTATCTTGCCTGATAAAACCCCGGAAATTTATGATTTAATCAAAAAAATTCTTAAGGAAAATTAGGCATTTTTGCCTAGCAAAAGCTTTAAAAAAGGGACATCCCATTCTAACCTTAAATAAATATGGGGAGACTTATCCAATGACTGAAGGGTATGATGACTACGATGATGAAGAATCTGAAACAGATTCAGACTCTGAGGAAGACTTCGAAGAAGAAAAAGACGAAGACACATCATCTGATGAGGAGTGGTAATTAACTCTTTATCTCCTATTTCTTTTTTTTATTTTTTTTACAACAAATTTATATAACATAAATGACAAATTAATTTATGAGGTTTAGGGTAGTTTTGGCTTTTATATTTGTTCTTTTTGCAACATGTCTTTTAATTTTTTACTGGCTTGTTCCATTCAGGACAATTAATTTTACTTCTCCAGAAAATTCAAATTTTAGTGTTATTGGGGGAGATATGCAATTTTATCCGAATATGAGATTCCCAGATTCAAAGATTTCTTATAAGATTTCAGATTGTCCTCTTAAAAAAACAAATGATATGCAATATGCTTTTGATATACTAAGCAATGTAACTGTTTTGCAATTTTATCCTGTTAACAATAATCAGGAAATTTCTGTAACATGCGAAGAGAAGAACAGAATTGATAATGGAATGTTCATAGCTGGAGAAGGCGGCCCGACTAATATAACATCGGGAAATTTTGCGGTGATTCTTAATGGAGAAATATTGTTAATAAGGTCCTCTGATTGTCCTAGGCCAAATATCGCACTACATGAGCTATTTCATGTTCTGGGATTTAAACATTCAACAAATCCGGAAAATATAATGTACAATACAACTAAATGCGATCAGACAATAGGAATGGACATGATTCAGTTAATAAATGATTTATATTCTATTCCAAGTTACCCTGATTTAATTTTTAGAAATGTGACTGCTGTTATGAACGGAAAATTTCTCAATCTTAATATGACTATCCTTAATTACGGCCTTCGTGATGCAAATGAATCCAATGTAAGCATCTATGCCGATAAAAATTTGATAAAAGAAATCACATTAAAGCCGCTTTCTGTTGGGTATGGCAGGACAGTTGTTATAGAAAATCTATGGGTTGCACAAAAAAATATTAATGAAATAAATTTGGTTATAGATTCTGATTTTAATGAAATAAATAAAGAAAATAATAAAATAAAATTAAAAATAAAAGATGATTAATTGTCTAACTCAAGATCATCAATGATGTCCTCAAACATTTCGTCTTCGTTATCAGAATCCTCCTCCATTTTCCCCCTCATTTTTTATATCCTTTTTACAACAATAATAGTTTTTAAATATTTCTATGCCTTAATAAATAATCCACCAACGCTGTTGTGAATAAATTTTCATTCTTTGGAGGACCGTCAGAATATTTTAATTCTGCAATTTTGTAAACTTCTCGGTCATCTGCCATTAACCAAACTAAATTTGTGATGTTATGTTTTAATTTACATGAAAATTTTTTATCTGCTCTTTCAATAATTCTTTGCCTTGCAAATTTTGGGATTAATGAAATTCTTTTGATATTGTTAGCAACTTCTTCATATTCTTTAAATCCAATTCCTAATTCTAATGCTAATGCAGGTATAGA
>CAYSES010000028.1:0-2234 GCA_964430085.1 Candidatus Woesearchaeota archaeon
TTAATTATCTTTTCCTTTCCAACTTCCAAAATCAAACTTGCTAACCTCGGACCTTTGTCTTTCCCGATAATTGCTTGATAAGCTGTCTTGAAAAAATCAGTGTTTTTGATTTCAAATTTTTCGCAGATATTATAAAATTCATTGAACAATTCTTCCTCAGTAAAATTTTTGGTCTTTAGGATTTCTCTTAATTCAATTAATGCTTCTTTTTCTTTTCCTTCAAAAGGATATTTAATTTCTTTTTGGACTTCAAATTTAAAGTCATCAGAGGCATATTTTCTAATCCAATTAGAAACCTTCTTTGCTCTTTCTTTTGATTCTGGATTTAATTCTTTTGTTTTTCCTATTTGTATTAATGTTACCAAATGTCTAAAACTTTCTCTTTTTGGTTTCTTTTTTGAAATTTTAATTTGTGAAAGTTCGTATATCCTTCTCTCTTGATTAGTAGCAGTTTTGTTATAATATTTGTTTTCTAATTCATCATAATCTTCGTAAATTTTGATTACATCATTATCAAAGCTTATTTGAAATCCCTTATTTGGTCTTGTGCTTACAAATATATATCTCAAAACTTCTGGTTCATAAATCTCTTCAACTTCATCGAGTGTTAATACATTTCCTTTTGAACTTGAGAATTCTTTTCCTCCCTTGATTTTTATCCATTCATAAAAAGTATATATCGGAGCTTCATAATCAAATATTTTTACAATCTCTTTTCCTGTCATAAAACTTCCTCCATAAACACTGTGGTCAATTCCTCCAGGCTCAAAATCAACTTTTTCATAAGCCCAGCGTGCAGGCCAATCAATTCTCCATTTTAGTTTAACAATTCCAACTTTTCTGTAATCAATTCTATGTTTAAATCCACACTTACATTCATATTCAATAAAATAACCCTCAACTTTTGTTACATGAGTTGAATCCTTTTTGCATTTTTCACAATAAATATCTATAGGCAGCCAATCTTTTTTTAATGGCTCTTTTCTGTATCTGTTTAGAATCATTTTTATTTTTTCAACATTATCTAACGCCTTTTTTATCAACTTAGAATATTTACATTTTTTATTCATTACACTTTGTCTAATAAATTCTGGTTTAATTCCAACATTCCTTAATGATTTCTCAAAAGGTTTTTCGTTATCATCTGCATAACTTCCTTTTCCTGAGATAGAAGGTATATCGCTTAGCGGCATTCCGAGATATTTTTCATAACTCTTTGGAAGATGTGAAGGTATTTTTCTTAATCGGTCATAATCATCCCATGAATAAATAAAACGCACTTTTTTCTTTTTGTCTTTTAATGCTTTTACAACCAAATCTGTTGTTATAACTTCTCTGAAATTCCCGATATGGATTATTCCTGAAGGGCTTATCCCTGAAGCACAAACATATTCCTTTTTTCCTTTTCTTTCTTTTATTATTTTATCAGCAATTGCATCAGCCCAAAAAAACTTTTCTGTCATGTTTGATTAAGATTTTTTTATTTTATATATTTAACTTAGTAAGTTTTAAAAATGTCTTTTCATAATCTCTGTTATGCCTAAACGAAAAAAAGAGATGAAAAAATATATGTTTAAGAGAGGAAGAGAAGACAAATGCATGAAATGTAAAGGAGCTTGTGGGGGAGTTTATTTCCTTGGATTTATTGGGGCAGCTATATACTACATCCAAACTGCAACTTCTTTCTGGTATGGAGTTTTAGGAATTCTAAAAGCTATTATTTGGCCCGCTTTTTTAGTGTATAAATTACTAGGATTTTAATTTCTCTTATCTAATTCGTCATTTAGTAATCCATCAACAACCTGCTGGAATTTATCCCACCTTGAAACATGTTTATATTTTATTTTCTTGAAATTTTCCTGAAGCTTTTGAACTTTTAGAAATAAGGGGAGAAGTCGTTGATTTCTAACTCGATATTCCCCGAGAAGTTGTTTAACTATAAGTTCAGAATCAAGAAAACAAGTTATTTCTTCATTTGTAAATTTTGACGCGAGTTCAAGGGTTTTTATTAGAGCTTCATATTCTGCAACATTATTAGTAACTATTTTCCCAATTTTTGCACTGTATTTTGTCAGGATTTTTTCATTATCCCTCACAATTACTCCAATTGCGCCAGGCCCAGGATTCCCCCTTGCTCCCCCATCACTATTTGTATAAATCATGAATAAAACTATGAAAAAGGATTTTTATAATTTATTGATACTATTTAAGTAACAAAACAACTACTATAAAAT
>CAYSES010000028.1:2334-4740 GCA_964430085.1 Candidatus Woesearchaeota archaeon
ATTATTTTTTTTCATTATCACCTCAAATGTGCAAAACCTTAAACTCTCTAAATCCCTGAAATTTTTCAGGTTTCATTTCTACATTTCGTATCTGAGAATGTTTTGGGCCTTTTTTACATAATTCAACCATCTTATCAACATTTTCAACATTTCCTTCAATAAAAACTTCAATCCTTCCGTCTTCCAAGTTCCTTACAAATCCTCTAACATCTTGCCTTTCTGCATTCTCTTTTATAAATTGCCTAAAAAAAACTCCTTGAACAGTTCCTTTAATATATAGTCTAACTGCTTTTTTCATAAATAAATAAGCTGAACGAGATTATTAAAGATTTTGATACAATGTTAAATATTCCTGTAATCTAATTCATTATTGACAACAGCAATTGTTTGTGAAGCAAAATACATCTTATTCCCAATTGAAACAGGAATAGCGATTTCCTTCAATCTTTTTATTTCTTTTTTAGGTAATCCTTCATGATCCCCAAGAATGAAAACACAATTTTCTGATATGTCTGTTTTTCTTATATCGGCGCCTCTTTTATCTAGGACATATATTTGTTTATCTTCTTTCAACAATGTTTCAATTACATCTAAAAAACTTTTTTTTTCAACAAAACAACCAGGTAAAACTTCTGTATTTTTTCCTTCTTTATACTTATATAATATCTTTTTTATGAGATTCCCTATGTCTTTTTTGCTTATCTCAAGTTCATCATTAACTTGAATTGTAATATGTTTTGGTGGATCTGGCTGACCGTAAAATACAAAATGGAATTTCACATCTTTCCTAAATCCATGTGATAGAAAAACTCCCTGAATAAAACTATGTATTGCTATGTCCATTCTCCCAGCTTTCATTAGATTTCCTTCTGAAAGGGCTTTTCCTGAAGTTGCCGCATTGCCTGAAAAATATACAAATTCTCTCATAATCAAATAATTACTGCTGTTCCATAAGCTAAGATTTCTGATGCCCCTTTCATAACGCTGCTTGTTGTAATCCTTGTCATTACAACTGCATTTGCTCCGAGTTCTTTTGCATTTTCTTTCATTCTTTCTATTGCCTGATCTCGTGCATCACTTATCATTTTGGTGTATCCCTTTATCTCTCCACCAATGATTGTTTTCAATCCAGCAGCAATATCTCTTCCAAACCATCTTGTTCTTATGGTATTCCCACGGACAAGTCCTAAAACTTTTTTTGGATATTTCCCATTTATAGTTTCTGTTGTTGTTATAAGGATTTCATTTCCCATACTAATTTAGTCCTTTAAAAGATTAAAAACTTTTCTAAATTGGCTGCAAAATAAATTGGGGTTTTGCAAAAATATTTTTTTCATTTACTACTTTAAACATTCCAATGAATTTCTCTTTTTCAAAAACACTGATAATTTGTCCCTTATCAAACTTTTTTTCTTTAATTAAAGATTTGTGATCTAAGGGTGCTCCATGTAATAGTCTATAAACAGAAGCTTCTTTAACATTTACTAAAGGATAAACTTCAGAAACAATTTCAGCAGGAATTATAATCTTTTTTAGAAGTTCTTTATTTTCAATAATTTTTTTAAAATCGTCTAATTTTGTAGAATCCTTTTCATAAAAAATTCCTGCTCTTATCCTCCTTAATTGAATCATATGTGCTCCAGTTTCAAGAGCTTGTCCTAAATCATGGATTAGTTTCCTAATATAGGTCCCTCCTTGACATTCTACCATAAACGAAATTTCATTTCCCTTCTTTTCTAGAAGTTCAAATTTTTTAATCTCCCTTTCTCTTTCTTGTCTTTTAACTCTTGAACGAACAGGGGGTAATTGTATTATCTTTCCGATAAATTTTTCTTTTATTATTTTTTTTACTTCGTCTAGTGAGATGTCCTTATGGATCCTCATAATCCCCTCATAAACTTTATCTTCTCCTAAGAAAAAACCAGTTAATTTGCATGCTCTGTTTAATGCAATTGGTAAAACTCCTGTAACCATGGGATCAAGTGTCCCAAAATGGCTTGCTTTTCTTAATTTTAATTTTTTTCTTACAAAATCAACAACATCAAAACTAGTCATTCCGGCAGGCTTGTCTACATTAATTATTCCAAATTCAAGAAGTTCTTTTAACGATTTAGTTTTAAATTTTTCAATACCCATATCCAATTATTCTTTTTTTATTATATAAATTCTTTTAAAAGAAAAAAAATATAATTTATATGAATTTAAAAGGATGGGTAGAATATTGTTATTCTTTAAGGACCAATTTGATAAAGAAAGAAAATGGAATAAATAAATATCTTCTAACTAATTTTTCAGGAACTTCTCAACAAAAGGATATTGAAAAAAGAACCGCTTTGATAGGAGATTTTTGTAGAGTTAATAAATAACTTTTACATTTCTCCTTTCAGCCATTTTTTTCTTTTTTCT
>CAYSES010000029.1:0-3758 GCA_964430085.1 Candidatus Woesearchaeota archaeon
AAGGTTGAATATCAAAATATATTTTAAAACAGATATTTCTTTAAAAAAAAGAAAAGTTATGATTGTATATGGGAAAGAAAAAGGGGACAAGTAAATTTGAAAAAAAGACTTATGTAATTACTGCTGCACAAGGAATCCAAAATCCTTATTGCGCTGAACATTATGGAAAGGATTCTTCTAAGGGAAAAGTTAACGAACCTTTACTTAAAAATATTGAACGTTATGTTGAAGATAATGGGGGCAAATTAAAAATCTGTGCAGTTGGAGGATCCTATGTTAATGAAATAGAGTTGGATAAGTCATTACATAACAGAAATGATGTTTATATGGAAAAAAATGCGAAAGGAAGATTAGAACGCCAAAGAGAAAGAGAAATACAAAGACGAGAAGCTTGGAAAGAGGAAAAATCTTATGCTTTAGATCATAGGAGACCATTTAACAGACCATACCCTTACCATTTTTTTTGGGACGAAATCCCAGAAACCGATTATTCCCCTGCTGATGAAAGATTAAACACTAATTCAAGAATTTTCGCAACACGAACTCCTTCTCAAAATAAAAACCCTTTAACGGGAAAAGCAGTTTTTACAAAGAAATATGGAGGAAATTCTATAATAATACCTGGAACCAAACAACACCTTGAACCTGTTGCAATAGGACAAGCAGGAAAATTCCCAAGACTTATGATAACAACTGGAGCAATAACTAAACCAAATTATAATACCACTAATGATCGGGGTTTTTTAGCAGACGAAGCACATGAATATGGATTTTGTGTAGTTGACATATTAGATGATAAATTATATTTACCAAGATTAGTACCTGCTCAAGATAACGGAACATTTATTGATCTGGGGTGGAAATATTCTAATGGGAAAGAGCCTAAAAAAGTTAAAGCTCATGTTTTAATTTTGGGTGATGCACATGCTTCTGAAATAGATCCATTAACAGATAAAGCAAACGATGAGATGATAACTTATTTTGATCCCCAATTTATACACATACATGATGTATTTAATTCAAGCTGTATAAATCTTCACGAAATCAATGATGAAATTATAGAAACAAATAAGGTAGAAAAAGGTATAGATAGTCTTGAGGAAGAATTAATTCTAACAGGTAATTATCTTTCTGGAAAATCAAAACTTGCAAACAGAGGAAGTATTATCGTAAACTATTCTAATCATGATGATATGCTTTATCGTTGGCTTGCTCAAGGAAAATATATAATAGATAAAAAGAACAGAAGACTGGCACATAAGATTCTTGGAAGATATCAAAAAGGAGATTCCATTCTAGAAACTTCATTAAAAGTTGTTGGAAAATCATTTAAGAAAGTTAGATTCCTTAGGATTGGAGAAGATGCAATTTACTATGGGTATCAATGTGGTATTCATGGGCATACTGGAAAAAACGGAGCAAGAGGAAATCTGAAAACATGGATGCAAGATATGAATATAATTATCGGGCATGTTCACCAATTGGAGATTAAACAAGGTTCTGCATCTGTAGGAACAAGTTCTAAGATTCCTTTAGATTATCAATTAGGAAATCTCTCAACAGCAATGGCGGGTAATGCTGTGATTTATGGGAGAAAACTAATGCAGGTAATCCCTATCATTCAGGGAAAATGGAAAAAATAGAAACTCCTGTAACTTCTATACTTGTTTACTTTGCTAAATTATGTATAGGTAAAAAAGAACATCCTTGCATTATTAATAATCTACAATATTTTTTTTACAAAATAAAAAAAGACTTTCCAAAAGTTTTGGGGGGATTATCTTATGATGAAGATAGGTATAGTGAAAAAGTAGAATGGGAATTGTCAAATCTCATGGGATCTGGGATATTAGGATTTTGGATGCGAAATCCATGTCCATATGAACCTCGTAAGATAATACTTTCTCTAGATAAGGATGTAAAAAGAAAGTATAAAAAAGATTTGAAAAAAATCTCTGAAAAACTTTATGAAGAACTTGGATGTAACAAAAGAGGAGAATTGGGAAAGCATTCGAAATTTAATTCAATTGATGAATTACTCTAAATTTTAAAAAATAACCAACCATTTTTCTTCCCACCATAATTTGTTTTTATTAAAGCATATTTACCTTTCAATTTTTTTCCATACAATTCAAAAATAATCTTTTTTGAATTTTTTTCTATTAATTGATATTTCCCTCTATCCCATATCATAACTTTTCCCGCTCCATAATTTCCCTTGGGTATTGTTCCGTGGAATGGTGCATATTGTAATGGATGATCTTCAACATGCATTGCAAGACGTTTCAGTCCTTTAGTTTTGGGAGGTCTTTTTGGAATAGCCCAAGATTTTAGGACACCATTCATTTCTAATCTTAAATCCCAATGTAAATGGGAAGCATGATGTTCTTGAATAACAAAAATTTTCTTTTTTTCAGGAATTTTTTTTATCTTCCCTTTTGGTTCAGGCGTTTTTTTGAATTTCCTCTTTTTCTGATACTGTCTTAATGACATAAATTCAATAAGAATTATAAGATTAAAAAATTTTCCTTGCAAAAACATTCATCCAAGGATGGGCATTTCTGTATGAATCATCATACTCCACACCATAATTTTCTAAGATTTCAAAACCAGATTTTTCCAGTAACATATTAATTTCATCTGAATCAAAATAAGTCCACCATTTTTTTATCCCACCATATCTTTTATCCTCCTCAAATCCTTCACTATTCCCTGCTTTTACAGAAAGGTAAATAATCCCATCAGATTTCAAAATTCTATTAACTTCTCTCAATCCCTGAAGTGCAAATCTTCTTGGAATATGAAGCAATGAACCAACGTGCCAAACTCCATTAAAAAGATTATCATCCAAAGGTACATTTAAAATATCCCCGTAAATAAATTTAGATTCGGGTGATTCTTTTTTTGCTTCTTGTAAAAGTGATTCTGATAGATCAATTCCTGTAACATAAAATCCTTTTTCAGTTAAATGCTTTGCCGCAACCCCAGAACCACATCCCAAATCAGCGATCTTTGATTTTTTAGGAAGATAAGAAACGAATTTCTCAAGTTCGTTCATTGGGCAAATTCCACGCACCTTATTTGCATAATCTTTAGCAGTTTGATTATAAGAGTTAATCGTAACTTCACAATATTTATCCATAAAAAAATTCAACTATTATTCTATATAAGTATTATTATAATTTATTATAATAAATCTCGTCGGCAAACTTTACTAAAATTTTGTATGCCGAAACATTTATAAAATACTTTTTTCTGAACAATTTGTAATTAGAATGAGTACTTTAAGATATGCACATTATTGTAACATTAAAGTATGATGTATGTAGAAGTAGTCATTTTAGTTGTAGTTCTAATAATTGATTGTCAAAGCCAAAAGTTAGGAATTGTGTGAAGTGATTTGATGTCTTATATTCAAATTGCGGAATGGAAATTTTTGTTTTATCGACGGAAATTTATGATATTCTTAAAATCCAGTTGATCCTGCTGGCGGCTGCGGCTCTCTGGTTTGCACTTAGACATGCAAGTCTTTCGCAAGAAGGCGAACTGCTCAGTAACACGTAGCCAACCTACCCTTAAGTCAAGGATAACCTCGGGAAACTGAGGATAATACTTGATAAAAGTAAGACCCTGGAACGAACTTACTTTCAAACTCGTGCTTAAGGATGGGGCTGCGGCGGATTAGGTTGTTGGCGGGGTAATAGCCCACCAAGCCGATGATCCGTAAGGGCTCTTAGCGGAGAGGCCCTGAGAGGGAA
>CAYSES010000030.1:0-2598 GCA_964430085.1 Candidatus Woesearchaeota archaeon
AAAGCATAGAAAATTGCAGAGATATAAAGAAATTTATTACCTTCTTTTAAGACATAACCTTTCCAAAAAAATAACAAGAATATCAAAAGGAAAAACGTCGCGGGCAAATTTGTTAATACCCTCCCAGTAAAAAATAAAAAAATCCAAGAAGTAGTCAGCCCAAGTGCAGTAAGTAAAGATAATTTCTTGTTATTAAACATTTTTTGTATTAGAAAATAAGATACAAAAATAATTCCTGTAGAAAATAAAACCATCAAGAATCTTATTCCTGTTTCAGCTAATCCAACTTTGAAAAATATAGCTCCAATTAAAGGCCATAAAAAACCTCTTCGGTAATACCACATATCGATTAAATTTGGGTTTAAACCTGCCCACCTTTTTGCCGTGGACATATAATCCGCAGCATCCCACCATAGGGGTTGATTCATTGTTTTTAAGAAGATTATGAATCTAATTATAAAAGCAAGAATTAACACTCCTAAAAAAATCTTATCGTAATTGTCTTTTACCCAGCCAAAGAAAAAATGTTTTAATTTATTTTTTCTTTTTGTTATCTCTTTTTCCATTAAAGAAGTATTGATTTATCAGTTTTTATTTGTTTTTATGCTTTAACAAAGGTTTCTTTATTTGTACCTGGGCAATCCTTACATAATTTAATGGCTTTTTTATTTGTTAAAATTTTTTCTCTAAATACAATATATTTTTCATTATTCCAAATGTCTTTCATTTTATCCTTAAAGGCATTTCCAAAAACGAACATATTGTTCATATCAAAACAACAAGGAACCACGCTTCCATCCCAGTTTATTATAATTTCGTCCCATAAGAAATCACACCAGTTCTTTATTTTTTGTTTTGATTCAATTTGATCATTCTTGATTAAATAACGTGAATATTTTTTATTTGTTGGGAGATATTTTTTTATATCCTCCTTAGAAAAATAATCCATAACTCCCACTGTCTTAAACACTAATTCATCAACCCCCATTTTTTGGGATAGATTTTTTATTTTTTCAATTTCATGTTCATTACTCTTCATGATGATGAATTGTAGTTTGATGTAAGGAGATTTGTATTTTAATTTTCTTTTCTCATCAATTAAAAATTTAATTGACTCAATAACCATGTGGAAATCTCCTCCTTTTCTGTATTTTTTATATGTTCCCTCAGATGCACCATCAAGAGAAATAATTAATTCGTCAAGACCAGATTTAAGAATTTTTTTAGATATGTCTTTATTAAGAAAGTTACTGTTTGTGCTTAAGTTAACAAAAAGGTTCTTTTTTTTAGCATAAGAGATCATGTTGAATATATCTTTATTTAACAGAGGTTCTCCCCAATTCCATAACCTAAGATGATAAATGTAAGGATAAACTTCATCAATAACTTTTTTAAAATTATCAAAATTCAAAAAACCTTTCACTCTTTTTATTAATCCAGCTCCTGTTGGACATAATGGACATTTTAAGTTACAAATATTTGTCGGTTCAATCATTAATGTGGGTGCAAATCCCAAAACAGAAGTTAATTTTAATTGTTTAGAGAGCTTAATCTTGAATAGATTAACTAATCTCGTGGGGTGCAAAAGAATATACTTGATAAAGTAATTTATTTTCCTTTTTAATCTCATTTTCTACTTTTATAATCCAAAGCCTTAGTTGACTCAGAGCGAGACCAATCTGGATTATATTTCTCTTTTTTCATTTTTATTTCATAAAAAGCCCGAATCCATATATAGAATCTCGCACAATACAACAAAATTGTCCAATAAAATTCCTGTAAATTTTTAGGGTATCCTAAAGATAAGATAATCCCATAAAATACTTCATTTTTAAAAGATTTCATTTTCACATCATTTTCTCCTATATAGTTATTTAATGCTTCATGTGCCTTTATACTTCTAAGTTTTTGTTTAACCCAATCAGAAAAATTAGTAGGAAATTTTACAAGGAGCTTGGATTCTGGGACATAAACATTTTTATATCCTTTGGAAAAAATTGTATAAGAGATAATTGCATCTTCTGCAACATCTAGTGGGATTTCTTTTATAAGCCCCTTTCTAAATGCCATAATTGGTGCACTGTGTTCTATAAAATTTCCTCTTTTCATCCTTATCTCTTTAACCTTGCTTGCAGAGTAAGTTAACAGATGAGACCAATAACCTAACATAGTATTTCTGTCGTTCATAGGGGTTGGTCTGCCGCCAACAATTCCCACTTCCTTATCCTTAAAAGGTTCTAGTAATAATTTTATTGAATTTTCTTCCATCAATTTATTACCATCTGTCCATATCAAAATCTCCCCCTTCGCAATTTTTAGAATTTTATTCATATGCCTGTTTTTTCCACTTCCATATTCTTGTTTTACATATTTCACGATCTTAGGGTATTTTTTTTTGTAATCCATGATTACTTTTTTGGTTGGTTCATCAGGAGAAGAAGCAATTAATTCAAACTTTTCTTTTAATCCTTTTTGGTTGAGAATTCGTCTAAGACATTCTTTCGTTGTTTGGGGGTCTTCATAAGCAGTTGCAATTATAGATATCACTTCTTGGAAAAATGATTTGATTTTAAAAAGATTATGAAGCTAGGATATGAA
>CAYSES010000031.1:0-2490 GCA_964430085.1 Candidatus Woesearchaeota archaeon
TTTCACAAATCTATTAATTCATTATTACTTTCTGTAATAATTATAAGCCTTATAAATTTTAGTTTAATTATTGATGAATAAGTAATAAAATTTTGTTGTTATTGTGATATTTTATAATTTTACAGCTTAAAGAGAATTGATTTTGATAAAAGGATAGGGGACAGAAGTCCCCTATTTTATTGCCGGTAAATGATTGAAAAAGAAAAAATATTGGGGTTGATCAAGGACTTGATAGAAGAAAGGGAGCATTTTGTAGTACAACTCGATATCAGTACTTCCAATTCAATTCGCTTGTTGGCAGACAATATGAAAGGGATACAAATTCATGAATGTGTTGAATTGAGTCGTGCTATTGAAAAGGGTTTAGATAGGGAAACTGAGGATTTTGAGCTTTTAGTTTCTTCACCCGGACTTGATTCTCCATTTAAAGTAAAACAACAATATGTTAAAAATATTGGAAAAGAACTTGAGGTATCTTTAAAGGAGGGGAGAAAATTGCAGGGAACACTTATTGAGGCAGATAACGATGGTTTTAGCCTTGAAGAGACAAAAAAAGTAAAGATGGAAGGAAAAAAAAAGAAACAGACATTGATTGAGAAACATAGAATATTATTTAATGATACTAATGAAGTTAAACTGATCATTAAATTTTGAGTAAAAGAATAAATAAAATTTAATATGGAAAATTTAAATCTGATTGACACATTTTCGGAGTTTAAAGAGCTTAAGAATATTGATAGAGCCACTATGATTTCAGTACTTGAGGATGTTTTTCGCAGCATGCTGCAAAAAATGTTTGATACTGATGAGAATTTTGATGTGATTATCAATATTGATAAAGGTGACTTTGAAATATGGCGCAACCGCGAAGTTGTGGAAGATGGTTTAGTAGAAGACCCGAATAGACAAATATCATTATCGGAAGCAAAAAAAATTGATGATGATTATGAGATTGGAGAAGATGTTACTGACGAAGTAAAATTTGTAGATTTTGGCAGGAGAGCAATATTAGCACTGCGTCAAAATCTTACGGCAAGAATTCTTGATCTGGAGAAGAACAATGTATATCTGAAATATAGTGAGCGTATAGGAGATATAATAACAGGAGAAATTTATCAGGTTTGGAAAAGAGAAATACTTGTACTCGATGAAGAAGCGAATGAACTAATACTTCCTAAATCTGAACAAATTCCTTCTGATTATTTCAGAAAAGGAGATACAATACGCGCTGTTGTTGTTAATGTTGAAATGCGTAACAATACTCCTTTGATCATTTTATCGCGCACATCTCCTGTTTTTCTTGAAAGGCTTTTTGAGCTTGAAGTACCTGAAATATTTGATGGGCTGATCACCATTAAAAAAATAGTTCGAGTGCCCGGAGAAAGAGCGAAAGTTGCGGTTGAATCTTATGATGAGCGTATAGACCCTGTGGGAGCATGTGTTGGAATGAAGGGATCCAGAATTCATGGTATTGTAAGAGAATTGAAAAATGAAAATATTGATGTGATTAACTTCACCAATAATATTCAGCTTTACATTACTCGAGCACTTAGTCCTGCTAAAATTCTTAATATTAAAATAGACCAGGAAAACAAAAAGGCTGAAGTTTATTTGAAACCTAATGAAGTATCATTAGCGATAGGGAAAGGAGGCCTAAATATAAAACTTGCAAGTCAGCTTACAGATTACGAAATTGATGTTTATCGCGAGGCAAGTGAGGATGATGAAGACGTAAATCTAGAAGAATTTGCAGATGAAATCGACAGTTGGATTCTTGATGAACTTAAAGCGGTTGGTTGTGATACCGCAAAGAGTGTTCTGGAACTTTCTGTGGAAGATTTAGTAAAACGTACTGATCTTGAGGAAGAGACAATAGGCGAAGTGGTTAAGATATTAAAAGCTGAGTTTGAATAATAAGCAGTATATTAGCGACGAATCAATAATACAGTAGTGATAGCTTAGAAAACAGGATTTTTTATGGCAGATATCAAGGCAACCAGATTGAGTAAAATTGCAAGAGAATTTAATGTTGGGATTAATACCATCGTTGAGTTTCTTCATAAAAAGGGCGAAAAAGTTGATTCAAACCCTAATACAAAAATTACGTCCGAACAATACGCATTGTTATTGGATGAGTTTAGTTCTGATCTTTCCATCAAAAAGGAGTCTGATAAATTAAATCTTAGACACCTTTCTGAACAGAATAAGCCTTTATCTGAGGATAAACCATCTGAAGAACCAGAAGAAGGAAGCGAGGAACAGGAAGAGTTTATTATAAAAGACACAAGTGCAAAAGCTTCTGTTACTGAATCAGATGATAAACTTAAGCTAAAAGTACTTGGCAAGATTGATTTAGAAGAAAAGGGGAAGAAAGAAGTTGTAAAAGAGAAAATTGAAGAGCTAAATAAGGAAGGAAAAGAGATTGAAGAAATAGTAAGTACTCAAAAAGATGAGAAGCCTGATACTACTGCAGAAGAAAATGTCTCAGAA
>CAYSES010000032.1:0-2314 GCA_964430085.1 Candidatus Woesearchaeota archaeon
AAAACCCAATTTTGTACAGATAAAAAATAAGCAGAAAGTATTGCTAATAAAGTAGAAGTAATTATTGAGACTCGATTGTTGATTCTATCATTTACCTCTCTGAGAGTGTCACAAGTAGAGTTTAAACTATTAACTGTAACCCACCTATTCATTGCAGGGTCTTGAAATCTGTCTCTATAGTTCCCGACATAAATCCTTTCCTTATCTTCTTGTGAAATCTCATCCATAATATCTCAAAAAAGTTTTAATTTTTAACGATTATTGTATGCTAAAATACTCTTTATAAACAAAAATCCAGAATCAGAATTTATGAGAGAACGTCTCACCGAATCCCTACAAAGTATTGGTACGCCCACGCCGGGAGTTGAACCCGGGTTTCCAGCGCGACAGGCTAGCGTCATAGCCGTTAGACCACGTGAGCTTAATCTATCTTATAAAAATTAATTTTTAAACTTTTGTAATCATTTATTTAGCAGAATTATACAACTTCTTAGCTTCTTCCAAGTTAACTTCATAATACTTTGAATCATTATTCAATGATACAACATGAAAGGTATTCTCTAAAGAATAAAATGCAGCCTGAATATCCTCACGACTGTGGTCTCCGGTAATAGTTTCCAATTTCTTTTTCTTATCCTTTTTCCCTTCAGAAACAATAACTTTCTCAGGATGATAATAATTCATAGCCTTAACTGAATTGTTTATTATTTCTTCAAGAATGGTAATTTGATATTCAGTTGGTTTCTCTTTTTCAGGCAGCCATGTCATCTTTTAATAAATTTACAGAAATATATAAAGATTTGTGTTATTTAGAAGACATTCTCATAAATTTTTTAACAAGGCTGTAAACAGTAACAGCAATAATATACAAAGGAATAATAATCACTGCAATAATAAAAAAGAAAGGCTCATCAACAAGATTTATTTTCAAGACTCCAACAACAAAAGCATATATCATATTATGAAAAAACACCGCAGCAATCCAAATCATTAAAGTAATTGCAATCTTTCTCCAGCTAAACAAAAAATACTTATCAAACTTATTTTTTCTTTTCATTTTTCCCAATAACCTTCTTCCCGTGCATATAAGGAACTAACGCAGCAGGAATCTTTATGCTTCCATCTTTTTGTTGATTATTTTCCATAAAAGCAATCAATGCCCTTGGAGAAGCAATAACAGTATTATTTAATGTATGAGCAAAGTATCTTTTTCCCTTTCCTTCAATCTTAATATTTAACCTTCTTGCTTGAGCATCAGTAAGATTTGAACAAGAACCAACTTCAAAATACTTCTTCTGCCTCGGACTCCAGGCCTCAATATCCATTGACTTTGCCTTCAGGTCAGCCAAATCTCCAGAACAAATATCAAGAGTTCTTACAGGAATCCCAAGCTTATTAAAAATTTCAACAGTATATCTCCACATTTTATCATACCATTTATAAGAATCTTCAGGCTCGCAAATAACAATCATTTCTTGCTTTTCAAATTGATGAACTCTATAAAATCCTTTCTCCTCCAAACCATGACTTCCTACCTCTTTCCTAAAACAAGGAGAATAGCTAGTCAAACATAAAGGAAGTTCTTTTGAAGGAATAACTCTATCAATAAATCTCCCAATCATTGAATGCTCAGAAGTTCCAATCAAATACAAATCCTCACCCTCAATTTTATACATCATGACATCCATTTCCTTAAAGCTCATAACACCTTCAACAACCTTCCTTCTTATCATGAATGGAGGGATAACATATTCAAAGCCCTGTTTAATCATGTAATCCTTTGCAAAAGCAAGAATCGCTGAATGCAATAAAGCCAAGTCCCCAACAAGGTAATAAAAACCATTTCCAGAAGTTTCTCTTGCTGAATTAAAATCAACCCATTTATTCTTCTCTGCAAGATCAACATGGTTAAATATTTCATAAAGAGGAATTTTTGGTTTTCCGAATTTCTTTATTTCAACATTTTCACATTCATTTTTTCCGAAAGGAACTGATTCATGAATAACATTAGGAATTGATTTCATGATTTCATGAATTTTCTCTTCAAGTTTTTTTCTTTTCTCTTCTATCTTGTTTATTTCGCTAGGAATCTTCTTCGCTTTCTTCAATAAAGCAGAGACATTTTTCTTTGCCTTTTTAGCCTCATTAATTTCTTTTGAAATCTTGTTCCTTGAGCCCCTTAACTTGTCTTCCTCAGATTTTAATTTTCTCCATTCACCATCTAATTTAATAACTTTATCAACAAGAATAATTTTGTCTTCCTGAAATTTTTTCTTCATATTTTCCTTAACAAGTTCAGGATTCTCTCTTAACA
>CAYSES010000033.1:0-2023 GCA_964430085.1 Candidatus Woesearchaeota archaeon
TTGTACCATTAATTTTAGCAGCGAGTATAACATTTGGATGTCACCCTCCTGTTCCAAATCCTTCTCCCGACGTATATGCTGCTGAAAAACAGGCTATAACAAGAGCTGCAGACAGATTAGTTGAATTACAAGATAATGATGGTCTTGAGGGTCAGTTTGCAGATAGATATGGAGATACTCTTGAATCAGGAGCTCCAGATGGTTCTTGGGATTGGAATGTTACAGGACAAACAGGTCCTACAGGTACAAGTTATTATGGCGTAACAGGAATAACTGCTGAAGGATTATTGACTGCATATAATGTTATTGGTGATGTGAGATATCTTGATTCTGCAAAAAAAGCAGGAGATTATTTAATAGATGTGATGGGTGGAAGTTCAGTAGATATAACAAAAAGACCTTCTGCAACAAATGCTCTTTTCCTTTATCATCTAGCAGAAGTAAGCGGAGAAAGCAAGTATAGAACTAAGGCAAATGCAATAATGAGCAACTTACTTTATGAAGATAATTACTGGGCGCACAATTACGGAAACCACACAACTGATGATCATCTTCCTGGATGCACTGCTCAGGAATTATTTGATGCTGAAAAAGAATTCAGAACCAGTTTAGGAGATCCGAATGGCACTGTTATTTGGGATTTATATGCCTACGTTGAAGCTGCACAGAAATATGGCCTTGGAGGATCTTTTGTTAGTGATTTAGCAACTTTATGTAAGAATTATCTGGAGAATTCAAGTTATAACGCATCCAGATGGTATTATTCTCTTGGATTAAGTTCAGGAATTCAGGGGCTGGATAAGGCGGGATCAGATTACACAAATGTTTTAGATAAATTACTAAATGCTCAAAATGTAGACGGTTCTTGGACTGATTCTGATGATACTGTTCAAAATAATTCATATGCAATAATGGCTCTTTCAAAAATAGGTCATAAAAGTGATATTGAACAAGCAAAACAAAAAACATTAGATGACCAGCAAGCAAATGGGGGCTGGCTTGTATTTGCTAATGGAAATCCTAATCAGGAGATTTCTTCAGCAGACGGCGAAGGAATTCAGGCTTTGGGTGATTATGTAAATTAAAATGGCAAAAAATAGTTTTGATAAGAGAGAAATTTTCTATAAAGAAAGTCAAGGAAAAAATGATAAAAATATATTAGAAAGATATGATGTTATGGTCGGTTATTATGAAAAAAATCCAGAAAGAATTATTGATAATGAGAAAACACTTTCTACCCTTTATGGTAATGATATGGTTTTAATGCAAGATGAACCATTAAGGGAAAGATTACTTAAACTTTTAAATTTGGATTTTGTTAAAGAACACAGAAGAGAAGAACAAGTAAGGAATTTTGTAATGACACATAGTTTATAAAAATGGCAAAAAATATTGAAAAGCAAGTGGGAGAAAGTAATGTTAAATGTAACAATTGTGAGAATAATATAATTGGGATTGCAGGTTATATGTTTGCTCCGTTATATATCAAAGTTCTCTTAAAGGCTAAAGAAAAAATCGGAAAATATTTTCATAAGTATTAAAATTAATAACTATTATGATTAAAGAGTTAACAAAAAAAGATCTGAGTATTCTTGAAAAATTAGTTAGATGTTATTGTTCAACGTTTGTTAAAGACAGTGAAAAGTATAAGCTATGTTATCAAGCAGCAGACAGATTGAAATTAGGACAGAATCTTTCATGTCAGGACATAATAATTTCTACAGAATCCGCATTAAGGGAAGGTTTGGCTAAGTACAGGAAAAAGAAAGACAGTATGGTATACAGAGAGTTGCATAAATCTTATTATAAAATTGCTATTCATTTATTAGAAGAAATGAAAACAAGAGAAGATGAGATGGAAGGTGTAAGCGCATTGATTAATGAATTTTTTGAAATCGAGAAAAAGGGCGGATAAATTATTAAATCTTTATTTGTTGTTCAGTATATGAAAATAAAGAAAATAAACTGGGAAATAATCCTTCTTTGTTCAATTCTTATATTCGCGTTTTTTATCAGAGTATAT
>CAYSES010000034.1:0-1976 GCA_964430085.1 Candidatus Woesearchaeota archaeon
TCTTAAAGAAGAACCTTTTTCTAAATATAATGGAGATGGGGCAATAAATAAAATTCTCTTCTTAGAATCCATTTTACTTTTTAATAATCTCTCTAATGTAATATCTTTTTTCATAGGGAGAAGAGTTTAGATGTATTCTCAATAACAAGTCTATAACTATCCCAAAACTAAATAATAGGATACCTGTAATTATCAAAAAAGAACCTAATAAAAGCCAAGCACTTGAACTTAAATCATCTTTTTTAAATATACTTAAAGAAAACATTACTGCATCAATTAAAGAACCTACCCCATATGAAACTTGCCCCCCCAGACCAAAGATGTGTAATGGCCTTTGTGAATATTTGTCAATGAACCAAATGTAGAGCAAATCAATAAATCCTCTAACTGCTTTGTTATATCCATATTTTGTCTTTCCAATTGTTCTCGGCCTGTGATTTACAACAACTTCCCCAATCCTAAATCCTTTCCATCTTAATAATGCAAGAATGTATCGGTGCATTTCTCCCTGAAGGTCCAAACTCTTCACAGCTTTTTGTTTATAGACCCTTAAAGTGCAGCCAGTATCATGAACATGATCCTTAATGAGCAATCTACGGACAAATCTTCCTATTTTAGTTAATATTTTAATTCCGGATTTATCCTTTCTTTTCTTTCTCCAACCACAAACGACATCAAGATTGTCTTCTTTTAATTTCTCTAAAAGTTTTGGGATATCAGCAGGATCATTTTGTAGGTCCCCATCCATAGAAATAACAATCTCTCCATTACTTGCTTTAAATCCAGCATCAAGGGCAGTTGCCTGTCCATAATTCCTGTTCAAATCAATGATTTTTACATTTTTAAGAGATTTTAATTCACTCAATGTATTGTCTTTTGATCCGTCATTTATGTATATAATTTCATATTCAGAAGGCTTAGCTAGCTTGTTCATTGCCTTTTTTATCTCATTGTCAAGAAGAGGAATATTTCCCTGTTCATTGTAAATTGGGATTACTAGTGAGTATTTCATTCCCTAAAAAAGAAAAAACTAATTTTTAAATCTTGCCCTTTTGTTGTTTCTTTTGGGTAACGAATAAAACAGAAATATTTAAAAATAGAATTATTCTCAAATTTCTAGTAATAAAAAGTTTTTAAATAATAAAAACCTAAAAACCACATGGAAACAAAACACACAAAGACAATAATAGCAACAATAATAACAGTAGTTATAATCGGATTAATTCTTCTTGCAGGACCTGTAAATGCTTTTGTATTAAACCTTGGAGACCTCTCAGACTCAACTCCTACAAAAGGAGACACAATTTCTGCTCTATTCACAATAACAATAAATTCAAACGAAAGAATGCCCCTAGAAAATCCAATAGGACTTTTCATGGACGGCTCAACAACACCATTATGCTCTTTTTCAGCTGACGGAACAAGCTCTGACTGCTCAAGTGAAGGAATAACAATAAGCCTTACATCAAGCTCAACAAACTATGGCTATGGTTATGGGTATGGATACGGTTATGGTTACAACTATGGATACAATAACGGATATTCAAACGGGGAATTGACATATCAAGTAGTATTAGACACATCATATTTCTCAACAGGAGCGCATACAATAAGATTAATGGTAAATGCAGGAGATAACCACATTTATTCATCTAACGAAAAAACTTTTGAAATAAACGCTGCTTCAGACGATGGCGGAAGTAGCAGATCTTCAGGAAAATACGGAGAATCAACATTAATAAGCCCTCCAGCAAACAATAATAACGAATCAGAAGAGACAAATAACGAAGAAGGAAATAACAACGAACAACAAAATAACTTCACAAGTTTCTTAACAGGTGCAGTTACAGGAGTAACTAACTTTGTAAAGTCTCCTTGGGGAATCGGAATAATTATTACTTTATTTACTTCCTTATTAGGAGCTATCACTTTCTTTAATTTCAAGAAAAGAAGATTAAGAAAAAAATCAAAAAAAG
>CAYSES010000035.1:0-1929 GCA_964430085.1 Candidatus Woesearchaeota archaeon
CTTCAGAAGTTTGTTTGTTTTTCATTTCTTCTTCCATAAAAGTATGATTAAAATATCTATTATAAAGTTTTCGCAACTTTTTTTCTACTTTAAATAGAGTATTTTAAACTTATACATAACTACCAGATTTTTTGTTTCTAAGTAAATTTGCATTTGTTACAACTGTTATTGATGAAAGGGCTATTGCTATTTCTGCGATTATCAGATGCACTAACCCCCGCAATAGCTGCCTCCAGTACATGAAGGGCAATGAGCCGAGATAATTCCGATTAATAAAACCAAAAATGCAAATGATGTTATTGTTAGTATTATTTTCTTCATTTTGAACATAATGATAAAAAAATAAAAGCTGACAAAAGTCAGCTAAAAAATTAACAACCGCCTACCATACTGGATGACGTACTTGCTGAATGTCCAGATACTCCGTTAAAAAAGAGTACATAGACTAACGCAATTCCCAATATAGCTATCGCAATCCAGAAGATCCATCTTTTAAGGTCTTTTGTTTGCCTCTCTTTAGTTTCCTTTGTACAACAGTTCATTTTAACAGGCTCCTACCATGCTTCCTGAATTTCCTTGCTCAAGACCCCGATAAGCATTGCTTGCAAGATTCGTATAATCAAGATCTATTCCTTGGCTTTTCATTATGGATGCTTTTTGTTCATGAATTCCTGGAAAAAACAAAACTTTCCATTTTGCAATTTCTTCTGCAATCTCTTTGTCTGTGAATTCATTTCCATGAAACTTTATAAGGTACTTTGCCAACCCGCGCATTGCATAACTGTGTGCACATCCGCATGCAGGTTCACCATCATCAAATATCACTGCTCTTGCACCACAACAATATTCACAGGAAATTCCATTATCCATATTATAAAGGATATTGATATACCGGTTTAGATCTGCTCCAGTAAGTTTTTCACTTGTATCTATCTTCCCTAATATAGCAATTGTTTTATCTGCTAACTGGGGGGTGTTTACAGAAACGTCATCATATTTTATTCCCAATTCTTCTCCATAGATAGCAGGAGTCCCTGTGGGGATGATTTCTGAAGCAGATACAAAATTTGTTGAACTGCTGGAATTTCTACTTATAGCATATACCAATAAGCCCGCTAAAACAACAATAGCTGTTATCTGTACAATAAACTCCAAATTTGTTTTTTTATCTGTCATGGGTTTCCACCAAAATTTAATTAAGAATACTAAAAAGTTATTTGTTATATTCGCTTTGGTGAAACTAGTTTCATTCTTTTTTTATAGAAAAATAAACAGGTTAGAATTTAGAGAATTATTCTTTCAAAACAACTATGTTATTCATTCCTCTTCTCTTTCTTTCAACTAGTTGTTTTGACTCTAATTTATCAAGAAGTCTTGTAATTCCTACCTTTCCTATTTCTAATTTTTCCATCAAGGTTTTTTGAAAAATTGCCCCATTCTCATTTTGTAAAATCTTAATAACTTCTTTCTCTTTTTTATCCAGATTTTGGAAATTAATCTTTTTTCTTCTTTGTCTTTTTGTTTTTATGATTATTTTTTCTTTTTGTTTCATAAATATTATTACAATTCCAATAATTAGGATAATCCCTGCAATTGACAAACTCAACAAAGTTTGTGTCCTTATTGTATCATACATGCTGCATGCCGGGCCATGGGTGCATGTTTCTCCAACAATTCCTTTTAAAGCTGAATTAAAAATCCAAACTATAACTCCTATTATTAATGAGATTCCAACAATCAACATACCAACATGTTTATTTTCCATCTTAAGATTTATTCCTATAATCTTTTATTGCTTTTTTCAAAGCATCACTTGCAAGATTTGAACAATGCATTTTTACGGGAGGCAATCCCTTTAATGACTCTGCCACATTATTTCTAGTAATTTTCTCTGCTTCTTTCAAAGTTTTTCCTTTTGCAAGTTGTGTG
>CAYSES010000036.1:0-1915 GCA_964430085.1 Candidatus Woesearchaeota archaeon
ACCATAGGATGGTAAATTTGACTGAGTTGCTTAATTTAATTATTATTCATCATTCACATTTTTTTTCTGGCATCTCTTTCAAACATTTTCATAAATTTCTGAAAGGTTGTTCATTCTAGAGTAATAAATAATTTACTGATATTTATTTAATCAATTTATTACTTTTTGTTTTTATATTTTAATCAGTTTTTGTAAAGCTTCAGATGGAAAAGGAATTTCTTAAATTTATTTATAAAATAAAAATAGGAGATTCAAATGAGAAAAAAGAAAAAATATACAGCAGAACAAAAGGTTATTATCTTACGAGAATTATTGGAAAACAATATGTCAGTAAGCCAGCTTGCAGAGAAATATGATGTAAAGCCGGTAGATATATACAATTGGAAAAAGAAATTATTTGAAGGAGCGACTGAAATTTTGACATCTAAACCTGGAAGAAAAGGTGATAAAAGTAAACAAACAAAAAAGGTTTGTTCACTAGAAGAAAAACTAAAAAAACGAGATGAAGCTATATCATTTCTTCTAAGGGAAAATATAGAATTAAAAAAAAACATAAATGGGGACGACTAAACAAGAAATGGGTAGAACCAGATATTAGGGATAATGTAATTGGCTATGTTAATAAAATGTATAAGTTAACAGAAACTAGATTAAACAAGCTGCTAAAGATGATAGGAATAAGAGAAAATAAATATTATGATTGGTTATCAAGGTTTGAACAACCAAACAATCATAATTCTTCGATACCAAAAAAACATTGGTTATTGGATTGGGAAGAAGAAGCAATTATAAATTATACTAAAAGTAATCCCAATCAAGGATATAGAAGATTAACCTACATGATGATAGATGAAAACATTGTTGCTGTTAGTCCATCAACGACTTATAGAGTATTAAAAAGAGCTGGGTTACTAAATAGATGGAATAAAATTAAAACAACAAAAGGAGAAGGATTTACTCAACCGATCAAATGCCATCAGCATTGGCATACAGATATTAAATACGTTAATTTCAAAGGTAGTTTCTTATTCCTAATTTCTGTTATTGATGGATATTCTCGTTATATAGTTCATCATGAGCTAAGAAAAAATATGCAAGAGTTTGATGTTCAGTTAACTTTAGAGAGAGCATTGGAAAAATACCCTGAAGAAAAACCAAGAATTATTTCAGATAATGGTTCTCAATTTATAAGTAAAGATTTTCATGATTATCTCAAACTCGTTGGATTACAACATATTAAGACATCCATTGCATATCCGCAGAGCAATGGAAAAATTGAAAGGTATCACCGTTCCATAAATGAAGAATGCTTAAAAAAGCAATCATTCATAAATTTAGATGATGCTAGAGATCAATTAGAGAAATATACTCAATTTTACAATACAAAAAGATTACATAGTTCTTTATTTTACTTAACTCCTGAAGATTTTTTGTGTGACAGAGTTGATCAAAGATTACTTGAAAGACAAAACAAATTAGATAATGCAAAACTATTTAGATCTAATTATAGAAAAGCTGGTTAATTTTATACTAATTAAACAATAGAAAGTCCGTTTTTCCCTGAACCAGTACATGTTTTAGTAAATAAATCAACATTTATAGTACAGCAAATCTTTTAATGATTTTGAAAAATAATGGAAGATTATACAAACCAAAGACCTTCAAAAAATCTACATTCCTAATTTATCTGATCCTATTATTTCACATCAAATAAACTTCGAAACCAAGATACATTTGGATTTTCAAATAATTGTGTTCCTCCGACATTATCAAACTGATCAGCCCAGTAATAATTTGAATTATTCAATACATTAAATTCTTCTCCATTTTCATCGCGCAAGGTTATGGTTCCACGAATATAATCACTAAATTGCTGCATGGATTTGTCCATACTTTTTTGTCTAAGTTCGAATGA
>CAYSES010000037.1:0-1620 GCA_964430085.1 Candidatus Woesearchaeota archaeon
TATTGTTCAAAAAAAAAAATTATCTTTTTATCGACTCCTTTTGACAGAATTTCTGTAGAATGGCTTGAAGAATTAGATATTCCTGCTTATAAGGTTGGTTCAGGTGATATAACCAATTTTCCACTATTAAAATTGATTTGTTCAAAAAAAAAGCCTATTTTTCTCTCCACTGGAATGGCAAGTATGGAAGAAGTCAAACAAACCGTAGATTATATTAAGAAAAATGGAATTGAAGATCTTATTATTTTTCAATGTACAACAAATTATCCTGCATCCTTGGAAGAAATAAATCTTAATGTTATTGATTCATTTAAAAGAGAATTTCCAAACATTCTCTTAGGATTTTCTGATCACTCATTGGGTATTGAAGCCTCGATTGGTGCTGTTACAAAAGGAGTAAAGGTAATTGAAAAACATATTACTCTAGATAAAAGTATGGAAGGCCCAGATCATAAGGCTTCTCTCAACCCAAAAGAAATGAGGCAATGGATTATTTCAATACGAAATATTGAAAAAGCCCTTGGAAGTTATGAAAAAAATCCAAGCAGAAATGAATTGGAAATTGCAAAAATTGCTAGAAAGAGTATTGTTTCAGCAAGAGATATTAACAAAGGAGACATTCTTACATCTGAAAACATAACTACTAAAAGGCCTGGAATGGGAATACCTCCTATAGAATATTTTACTATTATTAAAAAGAAGGTGAAGGCCAAAAGATTTATTCCTATAAATACATTGATTAATCGAGATGATTTAGAATATTGAATATTAAAAATATTGCTGTTGTTACGAGCACAAGAGCAGATTATAATCATTTACGCTTAATTCTTAAAAAAATTATTGAATCACCATCATTAACTTTATCTTTACTAGTAACCGGCACACATCTTCTTGAAAGTCACGGAAAATCAATTGAAATTATAAACAGAGACAAAATACCTATAGCGCGTGTAATTGAGATGTATGACGAAAATGATACATCGAAACCAGCTTTGGGGAGATCAATAGGAAAGGCAGTTACTAATTTTACAGAAGCCCTCTATGAAATAAAACCAGATT
This sequence comes from Candidatus Woesearchaeota archaeon, assembly GCA_964430085.1. GTDB lineage: Archaea > Nanobdellota > Nanobdellia > Pacearchaeales > GW2011-AR1 > RBG-13-33-26. Next base: position 1,060 of record CAYSES010000037.1, read on the forward strand.
TATTGTTAGTATTAGGAGATCGTTATGAACCATTTGCTGCAGTTATTGCCGCATCCACATTATTAATTCCAATTGCACATATACATGGTGGAGATAATGTACTTCAGGGACAAATAGATGAACAAGTAAGACATTCAATTACAAAGTTTGCTCATATACATTTTCCAGCTACCGAAAAAAGCGCTTTACGTATAAAATTGTTGGGTGAAGAAGATTGGAGAATTTTTTTGGTTGGATCACCTAGTATTGATTATATCTATCAAACAACTTTCTTGAATAAAAAAGAGATTTGTGAAAAATTGGGACTCGATGGAAACAATGACATTATAATTTGTATCCAGCATCCCTATACTATTGAACCAGAAAAAGCAGGGGAGCAAATGAGTATAACATTACAAGTATTAAAGGATTTAGATTTGGAAAATGTAATAATATATCCAAACAATGATCCGGGATATAAATTGATTATTAATGAAATAAACAATTTTAAACGTTATCCAAACTTCAAAATTTTTAAAAATTTAGATTATATAGATTATTATAGTTTATTAAAAAATGGGG
>CAYSES010000038.1:0-1611 GCA_964430085.1 Candidatus Woesearchaeota archaeon
CAGATGAATTAGGCGGCCTTCCTGCCATAAAGGCACACTGTTCTGTATTGGCGGTTGAGGGTTTACGTTCAGCCATCAGAAATTACGAGGAAAAACATGGTCTGATAACAGATAAAACCCCCACCACCATAGAAACCATCGAGAAGAGATTAAGGAAAGTCATGAATCCCTTAAGCGGTCTCGATTTGGTAGGTACCAAATTAATTAAGAAAATAGAACTAAAAGAAGGGGAAGCTAAAATAGATGTTGATATACCGGAAAATCATCAATTTGCCAACTCAATCAAGGAAGAGATAATGGAAAAAGTTGCAACTTTACATGATATTAAAAAAGTCTCGATCACTTTTAACGGATAATATAATTGATAAAAGGGAACGATTCTATTTTTTATTCCAATTAAAAAAGAACCGTTTCCTTTTATTTTTTAGGATTTTTTTCCCAAAAAAGAAGGATTCTAATTTTATTTGCAGTATATAAAATAAAAAACCAACATATCATCCAACACTTGTGATCATTCGTTTTTTAGCAGACCCTCAGGCTACTGAAGCTGGAGATACCTGTACTTTTAAGGAAGGAAGGTGAGAAAAAATGAATTTTGAGGTTTTATCAAAAAAAATTGGGAGTCGATTGAAAAATATACCATCGCTTTGGGATGCCCAATCAGCTGTATTAGTACTTTCTCGCGAAGGTTATCCTTTATGGAAGCAGAGCGAGTGGCATGATTTTTATTTTCAGTATCTATGCGAAAAGTATTTACCTCGAATAGTACCTATGCATAAAGATGTATGCGGGACCACTTTTTTTGATGGTATACACGATCTCTCACCAGATTTTGAACAAAAAATAACAAACAAAAATTCAAAAAAGTCAACAGAGAAAAACATTTTATTTTACCAAAAACTTATTCTGATGAGTTTAATCATGCTCTAAATAATTATTTACACTGGAGACAAATGGAATGGGTAGAGGCTTATTTTAATTTTTTATGTGAAAAAAAACTTTCTAATTTATTACATTTTCCCGAACCTGCTTATTCCCAAATGCATTTTCCTGCATTAACGGAAATTCCCTGGATTTTTAAGTCTTATATTCAAAATACCGGAAATAGGAAAATAATTCTTTCTGATGCTTCATTAATAGTTCAGGCTCTTACAAGTTATCATGAAATTGGTGTGATTATTGCCAGTGGACTTATTCGCTATCCTGAAAAAAATATTGAAGAAAAAAAGGAAGAGGGTAATCATTTTGGAAAAAGTAAAGAGGAAGTAAAAACAGTGATAAATGAATTGAGGCAATGTTCTGAATTTATTTTAAAAGAAATTCATTTTATCCCGGTTTCATATGATTTTTTGGAAACATGTGAAACTTTTCAAGCAAAGGAAGTAAAATCAGAAGAAAATTTAAGAGAAAAAATTTTTATAGAGATGCCAAAAATAAAAGATAAGATTAAATACACCATTAGTTTTTCATATAAAAAGAGAAGGTTTCTTTTTTCTTCGTCTCCTTTGTCTTACCGGTAATAAAAAACCATCTGTTAAATGCCAAAGGACTTATTAGTTGAATGATATTTTTAAAGAGTGCCATCTTTCCTTATATGGGCAACTCAAGGTC
>CAYSES010000039.1:0-1607 GCA_964430085.1 Candidatus Woesearchaeota archaeon
TTTCAATACAATCATTAGGATCAGCACCATAGCCAACAATATCCCCTAAGCAGATATATTCGTTAACTTTTTTCATGTTTTCTGAAACGCTGTTTATTGCTTCATAATTACTGTGAATATCAGAAATTATCCCAATTTTCATTTTTTATGCTCTTATAATATCTTTGATTCGCATAATTGCAGAATTGGTCGATCTAGCCATTTCGTCTAATTTCATGGTAATAAAGGTTATTGTTTCTAACAAATCTGGGATTATTACATATTCCAATGCATTAACCCTTCGCCTGGTTTTTTCAATCTCATTGGCTAAAAGGGTTATTGTTTTTTCCAGTTCAGCTACTTTTAGCATGAGAGGTAAAACATCATGGTATTCTTTTAGGGCACCATCCAATTCAGCGGCAGTATCAACCAGACTATATGAATAATATTTCCCCTCAATTTTATATTTATATTGGGGAACGTTAACGCTCATGATATTTTTAAAAGATACTTCAGTCTCACTTTTTGCCCTTGGGAGCATTAAGGATTCTTCTAAAGATAACTTACTCATTAAAGAAGAGGCATTAGAGAAGGAAATATAACATTTTAGAAGATTTTTCTCTAATTCTTCTCTTAAATTATCACTCTCTTTTGCCAAGCGAACAAAAACCTGAATTAATGCGTCTCTTTTATCTTTTAACAATTTATATCCTCGCCTAGCTACAAACAGTCTCTTTTTTAATCTCAGTAACTCCATTCGATTTGGGTTAACCTTTAACAGCATGAATATCTTTATCCTCCATACTGATATCTTGTGGTAAATATTTTTCTATGAGTTCATCTTTTATTCTTTTTAATTCTTCTTTTGGTATAATGGTTAATAATTTCCATCCTATTCTCAAACTCTCTTCAATCGTCCTATTTTCATCTTCACCTTGTTTGACAAATAATTCTTCGAGGAAGCAAAAAGTTGATTCATAACATTTGGATGATCTTCACGCGTTTTATCTAATCCAATCCCTTTATCTTTTAAACGAGACAAAGAAGGCAATACATTGATCGGGGGGTAAATTCCTTTATGGTGTAGTTCTCTTGATAGTATTATCTGCCCTTCCGTAATATAACCTGTCAAGTCTGGTATGGGATGAGTTTTATCATCTTCTGGCATAGTTAAAATGGGAATTAAAGTAATTGATCCTTTTTTTCCTTTTATTCTCCCAGCTCTCTCGTAGAGATTTGCTAAATCTGTGTACAAATAACCTGGATAACCACGTCTGCCGGGAACTTCTTTTCTGGCTGCAGAAACTTCTCTTAAGGCTTCACAATAATTAGTCATATCAGTAAGTATTACCAGCACATGCATACCTTTTTCAAATGCTAAATACTCTGCACAAGTCAAAGCCATTCGGGGAGTTATTATTCTCTCTACTGCCGGATTATTGGCTAAATTAACAAACATAACACTCTTCTCTATTGCTCCGGTTCTTCTAAAATCGCTAATAAAAAAATTTGCTTCCTCAAAAGTAATTCCCATAGCAGCAAATACAACAGCAAATTTCTCCTCTTTTCCTAAAACTTTTGCCTGCCGCGCGATTTGGGAAGCAAGTTTTGCATGGGGCAATCCTGAA
>CAYSES010000040.1:0-1569 GCA_964430085.1 Candidatus Woesearchaeota archaeon
ATATACTCTAAATCACTTCTATCTATATTCTCTCCATGTAAAATCACACTTCGTGCATTTGAAAAATCTCGTTTCTGCTTCGTCTCCTGAACGGGTCTGAACACTCCAAAAATATGCTTTTTCATTTCCACATTTTTTACATTTCCCGCTAATTATTGGGAATGTTTCAATGTCTTTTTTTATAACTTCGACTTTGTTTTTTTTGTCTTCAATTTTTTCGCATGCAATTATCTTCATTTTCCCTTTTAAATGATAGCTACATCTAGGACATCCTTCTCCTTTCTTCTTTTGAACAAGAACTGCTCCACATTTAGGACAAAATTCCATTTTAATTTTTACCTCTTAATTTATTTTTTAGGGTTGCAAAACAGCATTTAAAAAACTTTCTTTAATTTTCTTTGCAAAGCCCTCTTTCTGATTCTGGTCTTAGACTCTCAAAAAAGATTAATTTAGCCCATCCAAACCAAGGAGTTATTCGGAGAACAGCTTTTCCTACCAGTTGATCTGAGGTTATCTCTCTTTCATCAACTTCTGCAAGATTATTTCCAGGAGTTAGCATCTGATTGTTGTTATCTCCTATTGTTGTGAAGACTTTTTCTCCGTCTTTTTCTTGTATATTTATTATTCTGTGAATTACAGGGGTTCCTTTGATTCCTGAATTGAAGAGTATTATGTCTCCGATTTTTAATTTTTCAGGATTTGCTTTTATTATGAATAAAATATCTCCCTTACTGAAACCTCTTTTAAAAGAGAATTTCTCAAATTCGTCTTTTGTCAAGTTCAATGCTTCATATTTTGATTCATGTCTATTGAACCAGCTGTCAAAATTCGAAAAAAAGTTTCCTTGATGGTACATGCTGCACGATTCAACAATTGCTAATGGTAGGGAAGTCCCTGTTGCTAGGCTTAATCCGGGGAGAAAAATAAATTTTATGAAAATGAAAAGGAAAAGAAGTGAGAAAATCCATCCTTTTAGGCTATTATCTTTCCATAATAAAAACCAGAATTTTTTGAAACCTTGTTTAGTTTTACCACCAATTTTTTTTAAGTTCATCAGACTATCTAGAAAATAATATTTTTAAAATGTACCAAAATATTTAAATAGTATATCTTTATAGTATATACAAGTTGTATACACCAATTTAACCCCTTTCAACCCCAGCCGTATCAAATGATGCGGCTGTTTTATATTCGATAAAATGTACAATAGCTTAAAAAATTACAGCACTGAAGATTACAATAAGTTCGTTAAACAATCATTAGAAAGATTAACTGCACATTTTGGAAATTATGGCAGCGGAGGCGGATATAACCTTAAACCAACTAAACGAAACACAGATTATGATTTATTTTAAAAATGACAGATATATTCGATAACACAATTTTATGCAAGAAATGCAACACAAAAATGCAAAAGGCAAAAATCGTAAAAAATGGATTTATGTTTAGGGCATTAATTTGTCCGAAATGTAATGAAAAAATAATCCATCCAGTAGATGAACAAGAGTATCACAAATTCGTAAACTTAAAAAACAAAGAATTCAGAGTAAAGATGAGACTTGTAGGAAA